>JBAQJG010000468.1:0-8088 GCA_049300145.1 Chthoniobacterales bacterium
ACGGAATACTGTCGCCGCTTCCATTCCGCGGTTGATGAAAATGCGCGCGTGCATGGATGCGTACTTTTCACACATCAAGTCTATACAAATGCATACGTCGCCAACCCAAATCAGAAGTTAACGCGCGACTACCCAATCTTTACTACCGCGTCGCAGGATGTTGAGAATCGTTTTCCTGAATTTTTCCGGACGAAGCTGACCGAACCAGATGAAGAATTCGCGCTTAAATTTGCAACTGGGCGCTATCGTCAGCAGCGGGGTTTCGTGGCGCAGATTGGTGCTCAAATCCTGAATCCCGAAAGTTCTCCTTTTGAGTTGTTAGACAACCAGCGCCGAGCGTTTGCTCTTTGCAAAGCCGTTGTTGACGAATGCTTCTTGTCGTCCTCGCACAAAACGCCTTCACGACGCGTCGTAATCGTCAAAGGACCGCCCGGTTCCGGCAAGTCAGCAATCGCCGCGCGACTTTGGGCGTCGCTCGTTACAGATGACCGTTTGCCGGAAGGAGACGTCGTTTTCGCGACGACGTCGATGAGCCAGAACAGTAACTGGAGCTACATTTTTGATCAGCTCGCGACGGAAGGCGGACAGGCGCTTGTTCGCAAGGCCAGCATCTTTACACCGTTAAGTACTCACGCTCTGGGTACTCTCCGAAGAAACCATGGTGCGACGTTGATGTCTGATGCTGTGCAGTGGCGCGAAAATCTAAAGCTCTTGCGCAATCTCGGGACCGGTTTTCATGATGGATCACGTGATCAACAAAATTTGATTACAGTCGTGGATGAAGCACACAGCCTTATCAATCCTGAACACACAGCTGGCCGGGGCCAATTTGGATTTACGACGACTTTGGGGCCGCAGGCGTATCACATCATCCGGGCATCTCAGTTGACGATTTTCTTGCTTGATCCAGAGCAAGGTTTCCGGGAGCGCGAAAACACCACGCTTGAAGACGTTATTAAATGGAGCCGCGAGCTTGATGCTGGTGAGCCAGAAATGATCAGTTTGGAAGGAGCGCAGTTTCGATGCGCGGGCTCTGCAGAATATGTAGCGTGGCTTGAGTCGCTGCTTCAAGGTTCGCCGGTCAGCCAGAACAAAGTTCCTGCGACCGGATGGCAAGAGCCATCTGTCGGTGAAGAAGAACAGGAGCTTCTACGAACGGCAGAACAATCGCCGCCGTTCCGCTTAATTCGGCGGCCGTATATTTCTGGTTTCGAATTCAAGCTCGTCGATAATCCGGTGCAGCTTGAAGAAGAGCTGCGAAACCGCGCAGGAGAAGGAAACTCTGTGCGCATCTTATCGTCGTAGTCCCGGGAATGGAAAACAGTTGATGCAGCCGCACCACATGATTTGCCAGCGGACATGCAAGATTTCTGCGAGACGTACGTCGAACACGGACAGACAAAGATTTGGTCACGTGTCTGGAATTTTGTCCCGCGAGGCGGAACGGATTACACGGCCTTCATTAGAGCTGTACCCGGATTTAGAATGGCAGAAGATCCGCTCTGTGAAGTCGGTTGTCCGTATGCGGTTCGCGGTTTCGATTATGACTACGTCGGCGTTCTGTGGCTGAATGATTTGCTTTGGCGAGATGACCATTGGGAGATCAACGCCGCGACCGTTCATGAGCGTGGTATGGCGAATCTCGCGCGACAAGCGCGGCGCGAGAAATCACAGACTGGACGCGCAACTCAACAAGTACTCGACCGAACGCTGCGGGCGTACCGTATCTTGCTCACGCGAGCGTTGAAGGGGTCGTACATTTGGATTGCTGATACCGAAACGAAAAGATATGTAAAAGGATCGACAAACTAATCCGTCGCCGCCGAAATCCATCAGGAAAGGTGATATTGAGCTGGACTCATAGGCCCCCGGAACATCATGTCTCGCAAGGAAATACCTGACAGCGCCATTGAGGCCGTAGCTCAAGAAATTAACGCTAGAAGCACCAAGAATCACGGCATTAATGTCGTGGGTAATGCTGCCAACATCGAGACACCCCAAATCTTCGAAATTCTTCCGTTCGCAGAAATCGACAAAACAGAAAGAAGATTTTACGCGATCGATGGCAGCTACAACAGCGAGGAATTCTACAATGGCCTTGCAATTGCGATGTATACTGCTGGTTACGTTTGTTTTCACCGGGGCAAGCAACTTCGGATGAATGGATTGGATGATCCTGTGGTACTCGGCCAAGCCTATTATCCAGAAAACCTTCTCGTCACGAATCAAGACCAACTTGAGGCGATTTACGAGGAAATGCTCACATTAAAGCCTGTAAAACGACTTTTGGAATTTTGGGGCGGCAAAACAGACGACATCTTCCCGTACGATAAAAGAGCCATCTGCACGAATCTCTCAACGCTCTTGTCGTTTTGCCAAAATATCTTGGAAATAGCTCTGATTCTCGAAGTCGCCGAGCTACAGGAAACAAAGTCCGGGGACTTTATTCTTCGAGACGGCACGCTCCGTTCTTTGCACGTCAAACAGCATGCCTTGATCGCTCTTGGAAAATATCTTCACGACAAGGGCGTTCACGTTGTCGCGATCACCAAGCAATCCCCCGTGAAGATGGAATTGTCTTACACTTTCAAGCAGATCGACAATTACCTTCAAGATGACTTAAAGCAAAAATATCCGTTTGTAGAAACGGACCCGAAAAGAAAAAAGTTATGTTGTTGGTTTGAGGTTCCAGATTCTGTTCTGGAGGCTGCATATCAAGGAGGCATGTTTGCCAAGAAGGGCATCACTGGCGGCCGCGGCTTCGGTTTGTTTTTCGCAGCGCGGCTCGATACCTCGAGAAACTGCAAAATTACGATTGGGTTATCGTTGACGTAAATATCTTCGACGCCGTACCTGGAATTGAATCGAAGGCGGTGGCGCGAGAGAGCAAGATCTTAGAAATGATCTTTAAAGAGTTAACGCGGTTAACCCAGGAACATTATATTCTAGGTTACCCTTATCCTGTGGCTGAGGCTCACAGCTTTATTTCGCTGAAGAGGGACTTCAAACAAGAAATCGTCAATCGCTTGAAATACTCGTTGTATAAGAACCAGCGGATGGATCACGTCGACATCGAGAATTTGTTCCTCGATACGCACGACAGGTTTTAGGAGGTATGAAATAATGGCTAAACAATCTGATTTCGGAGTCCTCTACGGACAGAAGACAACGGAGGACGCGCTGCTCATCTATTCGTCTTACGAGGACGCGAAGGCCAGCCCGCAAACCGGTGATTTCATCGTTTTAACGCCGAAAGACGAGGGTGGCACGAAATTTCTCGCGCGCGTCGAAGCTGAGATTTACGACGAAGATCCCATTTTCAAATCGCAGGATAAAACGTTAATCGCCGTTCATTACGCCCGCATCGCGGAAAGAGAACTGTCCGAACGTGATAAACAAAAGATGTTCAGTTATACATACAACGTAAAGATTCTTGGTACCTACACTGACAACGGAACGACGATCTCTTTTACAACCGCAGTCAGGAAACTACCGGTCGTGTCGTACTGCGCGCGCCATCTGAACAAGCGAGAGATCGAGGCGATACTTAACAAAGCGAACGAGAACGGCGTGGAGATTGGTCATCTTTGCATTGGCGAAACGGTCTTTCGCGACAAAGGACCTATTCTATTCAGAATTGATAAGCTTCGCGACAGGCGCACAATGATTTTTGCACAATCCGGTTTTGGCAAAACGAATCTTGTGAAGGTGCTTCTCAGCAACATGACTGGCGACGCCAGTTACGGAAAACTCATTTTTGATTTGAACGGTGAATATTTTCTTAGAGGCACCAAGACGTATGGATTGGGAGACATAAATGACAAGGCGACGAAAGAGAACGTAGTCGTTTACTCAGACAAAGCCCTCCCTGACCAGTACAAGGATTCCAAACGTTTTATCCACCCCGGGCCGGTGCTTCTCAATATGCATAAGCACTTGACTGTGGGGGACATTCTCAGTTTCAGCGCCGGTTTCTCAGACGTAATGAGATCATTCTTGCAGTATTTGGACGATGAAGGTGTCAGTAACTTTATTGAGAAGATCGACGACTACGTTGCTGACCCACAAAAGCTGCATAAAGACTTTCCCGATTTTTTTGCACAAAAGAAAGAGGCCAGCGCGCAAATGACCGTCGCCGCAATCCGAAAACGCATCCGGCACTTGATAGATGAAGGCAAGGGTCTCCATCTTGCCTCCTCGAAGTTGGTAGAACAGGTTTTTGAATATCTGAAACAAGGTAAGACGGTCATCGTTGACCTTTCTTTGAAAGACAATACTGATGCTAGCATCATCTCGACGATTCTAGTTCGTAAGCTCTTTGACAACAACAAGAGGGAATTTACCTCGAATAAACCCGGCGGCATCGTCAACGCGGTAATTTTCGTAGAAGAGGCTCAGAACGTTCTTTCGGAGGAGTTTGTGAAATCGAACACAAATCCATTTGTTAGGGTTGCGAAAGAGGGTCGCAAGTTCGGGCTCGGATTAGTTGCAATAACGCAGCGCCCGTCGGCGATCTCTGAGGAAATACGGACTCAAGCGGAGAATTTCTTTGCTTTTCACATGGGCAATTCCGACGACATCAGAGCGCTGATCAAATCAAACATCAACTACGACGGGGTCATTTCCAGCTTCATTCAACGCGAAACAATTCCGGGCAACCTCTACATGGTTTCATCGGATCAAGCGTTTGCCTTGCCTGTGCGGGTCAGCGAATTCGAGAAACTGATCGCTGAGAAAGTCTACGCCGGTTCAAAATTCCCGAGCTGAACGTGCTAACGGTAAAAGTTAGGCGGAACAGCCAACTGCATAGAGTCCTTGCGGATCACCGAACAGATTTTGTAATCGGAACGAGGTCCGCGGAAGAAAGGGTAAGGCTTCTAATCGTGCGCGACCTCTTACGGTTGGGCTGGGAAGTTAACTTCAAAACAAACAAAGTTCTTATCACGCCCCCCGCCTCCTACGATAAACAAGTCGTTAGAGATTCAATGCAAATTAAGCGCCAGGCATCCCTATCAAAGCATGCAGCGTGGATAAAGGAACACGCTGAATCTTGCCGGGAAAATCTCGCCGATGGCAACAAAGTTTGGGAGTCAAGGATTGAACCGATCATTGAAGTTTGTAAGACGCAAGAGCAACTGAACCTTTTCCGGTGCTTTCGATTCTATTGGTCATCACCTTACAGCGAATATGTCGGACGCCGAATAAAGCTGTTGATTCGCGACAAGGCGCTGGCGGAAAAGCCGCTTATCGGAATCGCGGCGTTGGGAAGTTCAATTGTTCATATTCCTGACCGCGATCTGTGGGTCAAATGGGATACACAATCTCGCACCAAGAATCTCGTTTACACGATGGATGCGTACGTTCTCGGTGCTTTGCCACCGTACAATCACGTTTTAGGGGGCAAGCTGATATCGTATCTCATGGCTTCCAAAGAAATCAGAAAGATTTTCCAGGAAAAATACAAAGGTAAGATCACTAGTATCTCGCAGCGAAAAGCGAATCGCTTAGCGTGCATCTTCACGACGAGCTTGTACGGCAAGAGCTCGCAATACAACCGGGTAAAATACAATGGTGACTTGGTTTATATTCCGATCGGCCATACACGAGGTTACGGCACTTTGCATTTAGCGGACGAGACGTTTGAAGCCATGCGGGACTTGCTGAAGTCCCGGAATATTTTGGTACCGAACAGATTTGGCGATGGCCCGGTGTGGCGAATGAGAGTAATACGCACTGCGGCAGAACTCCTGAATTTCGATTCAGATTTTCTCCTTAAGCATTCATTTCAAAGAGCTATCTACGCTGTGCCGCTCGCGAAAAACGCGAAAGAATTCTTGCAGGGCAGAGATAGCCGACTGAGATACTTTAATTACTCTTTGGCTGACCTAACCGATCACTGGAAGAAACGGTGGTTAACAACGCGAAATAGCAATCCAGAGGTGCACAAGAAAGTTGCTGCTTTTTTCGCAAGCGATTTCAAAATTGAGTAGAGATGGGCCTCCTAGGCTATAATCTGAGAGGTCGTTGCCTGGCTCGTCATCTTTTTTCCGGCTTTACCGTCGATTGGACAAGATTAAGCTTTCTGATCGCAGATTTTTGGCGAGGCAGATTATGGGCGCTGGCCAGCGTGCATCAGGCGGGCGCGTTGTTCGAGTAACTCGGAACGTCTTAGCGTCTCAGCCTGCAATTCTCGTACGCGACGTACACGAGTTCTTGGATAAAGATGCCCAAATTTCGCGATTTGGATTGGAGGACGGCCAAATTGATCTCCGGTCAGATCTATATCAAAGCATTTGCCCCGCACTGATATTCTGTTGAACCAGTGACTTTCATTATCGATTTTGGCGCTAACCAGATTGCCGCCCAAGCGCCTGTAAACAATTGCTGCCACGGCTGCACAGTGGCCGGCGCTAGAGGAGATATATCTCGAGTTGGGAAATGATGTATCACGACCAAACGCGCCCTGTAGCGCTTCGCGCAGCGAGCACATGAATTTTTCAAGATCTGGGCGAGAGCGAATCACAGTGTCAGGGACGTTTGAAAAAATAAAATCCACTGGTCGCCGATTTTCAAATTAGATTTTATTGAAGAAATTGAATAGACCTGCGGCGGCAAATCCCGCAAGTATGATTCCCGCGGATACGAAAACGACGCCCCACGGCGGACAAGCTTTGTCGAAGGCTTGAGTTAACACTACAGCAAGCGCAAGAAGGCCAGAGCACAGTCCAAAGAGCAAAATGTTTAAGCGTTTCCGTCCAACCTGCCACCATATGCGAAAGTGATTCGGATCGCCTTGATTTGGGTCAGCAGACTGACCACCAATTGAAGCTTTGGGGGAGTAAAACGTAGAAAAAATCTGTGAAGAATGCGCCTTCAGTGCGCGAGTCCTTAGTGGCAGCAAACGAACATCAGTTCCTGCGCCCACACCAGACTCAAAGCTATTACTCACTTCAAGATCCTCACTCTGGTAACGGATCACGAGAGACCGATTCTGCGCTGTCGGGTCGTAGCAAATACATTTTATCGCGTATACCGAGTCCTCCTTTAAGTGAAAATACGAATGCTTAAGTGCTTTCGAATATCTAGCTGAAATGGGTTTCGCTCCTTTCAACACGCATGCGATTTGACAAAATAGCGCGTCATTGAAATGCCTCTCGAGAGCCCTAACGGCTTGAATCCAAGTAACATTGATAATGCCGTCCAAAACTGCCTCTGAGACAAAGGTTTTGGGGGGCATGTCCTCGCGAGAAATGCGAGCTTGATCGATCTCACAGGACACGAACTCCTGAAGTTGTAAGATGAACGTTATCTGATCTACGTCGTTCTCATGGAACGCATCCACGACGGTGCATTGGCGTACTGGGTATTTTTGTAAGCTCCGTTCCTCCTCAGGTATCGTCAGATTATTCCCGGACAGAAAATAAATGACGCCGAGCCGGGATCTGAGTTTTGACACGTCTGGTCGCATAATGTGATGGACGAGGTGTGGTGTATATCGAAATTGAATCGTGTGGCCCGTTGGAAGCGCAAGGCAGCGGTAGATGTCAGCCTTATAGAGCGGGTTCGAATCTGAACTAAAAAAAGAAGGTGAGGTTTGATCATCAGCGGTTGTACGCCCGAACGGCCTTTTACCGATAGATGAACGTAAAAGTCAAGCGGGGGAAGAATGAGGTCATATCTTAATCACCCCGATTTCCACATCATCGCCGGCGAGATCGTCAAAGCTCGACATCTTGACTCCTCGCTTCCCAGCTCGTCGGCCTCTCGGCCCTGCCCGTCTCATTCTCCGCTCCCAGTGGATTCAGGTCTGGTTGAAGGATGAATCGCTCGAAGGCAGCGCTTTTTTAAGAAAACTGAAATCGGGAAACGCTGAAAAGCTGAATGGAGCGAATGGGATGAGCGACATAGAAGGTAAAGTGACGAGGGTAGGAGCGGCTAAGCGTGGACAGCAAAGGAGTTTCAAATCAAAAACCGATCCGATATAGCGGAGTTCGTGCGACTGGTGCAGGTTGAGCGATGTCGATGCCAATTCAGAACCTTCACATTGGGATGCACGTGCGGCACCCGCAATACGGCGTCGGTGAGGTG
>JBAQJG010000469.1:0-3742 GCA_049300145.1 Chthoniobacterales bacterium
CATCGAGCTCGCCACAGGACGAGTCCGTCCGACTGGCGGACAAGGGACTGCTCGATCCGCCTTTAGTCGGAGGGCAAGCGATGCGCCTGCAGTCATCGCGCCATCCGCGTAATCCGCGGTTGATCCCTCTTCGGTTTTTCTCGTTTTCTAATTGAGAACGTCGCGTAATCTGCGGGTAACTTTGGCTGCGACGAAGCAAAGATCGACAACCAATCGCGGAAGACGCAAACCGATTCGCCGCGTGAAGACAGTCCGAAATGTCGCGCGGGCGACAAGAATCGTCCCTGCGCCCGATCCGTTCATGGTGCCGACGCGCTGGGTGAAGTTCATCGTCGGGATTTTTTTGTTGCCCGCCTGTGCAATTCTCACAGAGACATTTTTCACTGCATTCGCGCGTGCGGCCGTGACGCAACGGCTTTGGGCCGGTGAAGAATTTTGGTTCTTCTCGTTAGGCGCGGTTCTGTGGCTGATCGCCTTCTTGGGTTTACCGCGGCCGATGCTCGTTTATGTTTTCGGACACGAGCTCACCCATGCGCTTTGGGTTTTGTTGATGGGCGGACGCGTCAGCCGATTTCGTGTCGGTCGCGAAGGGGGACATGTGGTGACGAACCGAAACAATTTCTGGATCGCGCTCGCTCCCTATTTTTTCCCGCTCTACAGCATTCTCGCAATCGCCGCTTTTGGCGTGCTCAGCCTGTTTCTGAATACGCAGCCGCATGGATGGTTGCTCTATGCCGCGATCGGCGCGACCTGGGCATTTCATTTCACGTTCACCTGTTGGATGATCCCGAAGAACCAGACGGACTTGAGCGATCACGGCACATTCTTCTCGCTTGTGGTCATCTACCTGATGAACCTGCTGCTGCTGAGCGTGCTGCTCGTGCTCGCCTCACGGCAAATTACCTTTGCCGCGTTTGGCGCCGATTTGCTGAAAAATATCAGCAACTTTGCTCAATGGATTGTCGATCTTGGCGAACGTCTTAACCCGGACGCCAGTCGTTTGTGATTTCTCTGTAGCGGCGCTCTGTGAGTGTCGCATTAATTCGTCTGCCGGTCATACACCGCCAACTACAGTTTATAATTGGCAATCACAGCAAAGGGCAAAACCGACAACCCCTCCGCGACGTCTAATCTCCGACCATCGAAACGAACCGGCCGATTTGTGAAAAGCTCGCGCATGTTCCCGAGCGAAAATGTTCCGGGAAGTTCAAGACTCGTATCTTTCCAGCGCTCTCCAACCGGCGGAAAACCGATGCGCGAAGAAAACCGCGGCGCGATCACGACAATCCATTCGTCATGCAATTGCCGCGCGAAACTAATGCAGCAATCGGCATGATTTCCGCTTGCCTTAAGCGGCAAATAATTTCCGCACTGGAAAAGATCGGCATGTTCGCGGCGAAATTGCAGCACTCGCTGAATCAAAAACATTTTGATCCGGCCATCCGGCCAACTTTGCAGAAGTTCTTCCGGTTTTGCTTTCCCAATGCTCGCGAGCATCTTGCGACGACGTCTGTAATCGACCGGACGCCGATTATCCGGATCGACCAGCGAGAAGTCCCAAATCTCGTTGCCTTGATAAATGTCGGGCACACCTGGTGAAGTCAATCTGAGCAAGGTTTGCGTGAGCGAATTGATCGCGCCGAGTCGCGCAATCTCTTCCACCACGGGAAGAAAGTTCGGGAGGAATTTGTTCTTCGATGACGCTTCCAGGATTTTCGCGACGAAGTCGCGCATCGCGCCGAGCCAATCTTCGTTCGGTCGAATCCAGCTCGTGTTCAGCTTCGCCTCATTCAACGCTTTCGCCATATAGGCTTGAATGCGCGCGACATATTCCGCGCTGGCAGCTTGCTCAGCTTGACCGTTGGTATTCACCGGCCAGGTGCCGAGCAACGTTTGATAGAGCAGATATTCCTCGTTCGGGTCCGGTGCCTGCGCCTCATCGATCGTTCGCTTCCATTTGCGATTTAGGAGACGCCAGCGTTGAATCGAGCGGCGCCAGAGTTGGGGTAATTCGGAAATCGCCACCATGCGTGCGCGCACATCTTCGCTGCGCTTGGTGTCGTGCGTGGAAGTGGCCAGTAATGTCGCCGGCCAATTGCGTTGCCGATCCAGATTGCGCTCATGAAACGCATCGAGGCCGATTCCGAATTGCTGCGGCTCGCCGCCCACTTCGTTGAGCGCAGCCAGCCGGTTGTAAATATAAAACACGGTGTCCTCGAGTCCTTTGGCCATGATCGGCCCTGTGGCCTGCTGAAACTTGAGGACAAAATGCGTGTGCGCAGCGCGCGCGTCGTCATCGACATTTTCCGGAAACCGGAAGAGCAGAATATCGCGCAGAAAATGAAAGACCGATTCTTCAATTGCCGGATTCCGGCGCTTGGCTGCGGCGACGGCGCGTTCGACTGCTTGCCGATCCTCGTCGCACACCGGCCGTCCCGGCGCGAGGTACGTTCGATAAACCGGAAAACAGGCAATTGTCTCGCGGACGGCGCGCGCGAGCGCTTCGAGCGTGAAATCACGATACCAGCGATTTTGCTCGGAAAGCCGATCGACCATGTTGCCTAGAACATTGACGTCGTTGGCGAGCGCTAATCGCATCACAAGCAGCTTCTTTGCGTACGCGAGATGCCCGAAATGCAGAGAGTGACCGAGAAAACGATGGAACGTCTTTGTTATCTCCGTTTCGGCGGAAGAATCGACCAGCAGTTGCGTCACCTGACTCGCGAAATCGTAGCCGGTCGTGCCGTGCACCGGCCAATCTTTCCGCATTGTCTCACCGCCGGTGAGAATTTTCTCAACGACCATGTAGATGGAACGGCCATCCTGCGGCAACGCTACCCCCAGCGCCTCCGCACAGCGCCGCTGCAATTTTTCGAAATATTCCTGCGGCAAATAAAGACCATCCGGATGATCGATGCGTAATCCGGTGACCGCGCCGGCGCGGACAAGATCGACCAGAAGTTTGTGCGCCTCATCAAAAACTTCTGGCAACTCCATCCGGATTGCCGCGAGATCGTTGACGTCAAAAAACCGGCGATAATTAATTTCTTCCGCCGCCACTCGCCAGAACGCCAGCCGGTAGGATTGCGCGTTGAGTAACTCGTCGAGCGCGTCAAAGCTGCGTGCGTCCCCTGGTTTGCCGTTGATTTGGCGTAGCGCGTTTTCGATTGCCTGTTGCACCTCCGGCGCCTCCGCGCAGCGGCGTTCCAGACGGCGCTTGACGATTTCCTTCTCGCGGACGCGCTCCGCGATGCGCCGTGGATCGGTTTCGGTGTGCCTCGGCAAATACTCGAGCGCGGTCACGATGCTTTGGAGCTCCGCATAAAAATCTTGATCCTTGTATTCGGCCAGATTTTGCAGCGCGATTTTCAAGATGTATCGATAAGTGCCAGGCGCGATCGGCAGCGTGCGATCGTGGTAGCTAAGAAAAAAAGCGCCCTCCTCAAACTGGACGCGCAGCTCGCCCCGTTCGAGCACACGTCCGTATTGATCGCTCAAAATGGGCAGCAGAACTTTGTCGTGCAGGTCTGATTTGAGCGGATGCCAGTCGATGTCGAAGTAGGGCGCGTACATCGAGCTGGGCCCATTTTCGAGTACATCCATCCACCATTGATTAAGCGGCTCGCGGATGCCCATGTGGTTGGGGACGAAATCGAGCACCTGTCCCATCTGGTGGGCGTGCAACTCGGCCACCCATGCGTCATACTCCGCGCGCGATCCGATCGCGGCGCTGAGCTTGTTG
>JBAQJG010000470.1:0-8633 GCA_049300145.1 Chthoniobacterales bacterium
GAGACAGGGACGCCGCTTTTCACTTTCTGTGCGAGGCGGACGACGTCCCAATTTGCGAGTCGAACACAGCCATGGCTGACTGAGCGCCCAATGGTCTCCGGTGTATTGGTTCCGTGAAGTCCAATACCTTTCTTGTTGAGGGCGATCCACATCACGCCGACTGGACTCCTCGGACCCGGCGGAAGTATATGGAAGTTACCGCTGCGCCGTCCGTGTTTGAGCATCTGTTCGTCCCAGCGAAACCTGGGCAATTTTGTGATCCTCTGCACTTTCCATTCACCAATCGGTGAAGCTGTCTGCGCGGAACCGATTGTAACCGGATATGCGGCGACCAAATTATCTGCTTCGAAAACGCCGAGCATATTTGTTTTCGTATCGATCTTCACAGACGGCATCGATGGTGGTGATGCCGCTGCCGCCGATGGATTTTGAGGAGGTCGTTCTTCCGGTGTCTGATCGGGTTGATCTGGCAGGTCATTTGCTACCAGTGACGCAATCTCACTGCCGGGCTTGAGATCTTTCACGGCAGCGAGTTCGAAAGGTTCAACGTTCGGGACCTTGAGCTGGTCGCCCGCTTTAATTGTTTTGGTCTTCCCGGGATTCAGTTGTTCCAGAAAATGAACGTCGCAATGAAATTTTTCCGCGAGCGCTTCAGCCGCGTCGCGATACGGTAGGAATTTTAGTTTTGCTTGCGCCGCCGTCGCACTTGGCACCGGCCCGATATTTTGGAGATCGGCATCGGTCACCGTGTAAAGAATGAAAGCAGGACCAAAGCTGGCGAGATCGAGGCCGCTGATATCCGGTGCCGTATCGGGCTTGGGTGGTGACGCTGATGGCTGCTCGCCGCGGGACTGACGATAAAGCACAAGCGCCTTGATTGTAAATTCGCCGTAGTGACCATTCAGCGCTCCCGGGCTAAAGTTCGCGCGATCGAGAAACACTTGCAGGCGTGTGGCCGCTTCGATTTGCGCCGGATCTCGCTTCTGTTCCTTTGGCCGTTTCGGGTGCGCCCCCGGCCTTTTACGTGCTGTCGCGGGAAGAGTGGTCATTGCCAACATTGCCGCGGCGAGCGCGAGACAGAAAGGAATCTTCACATAGTTGCATCGCCGTGATCAGCTTCCTCGGTTGTGTAGTGTCGCGTGGCTGCGGCGATTTTTGAATCGCTTCTTGGTCGCCGCTTGTCCCCATGCCACCGGACGGCTATCCTCAGAAATCAGAAATCAGAGATCAGACGGGGAGGCGTAGGCGCGGCATGAAACGGTTCATCTTTATTTACATGCTGGTGACCGCTGTGTGCGGCGCATTCGCGGTGTCCGTTGTTGCCCAGCATGAGCAGCACGAGCATCCCGCTGGCGAACCGGAGAAACTGGGCAAGGTGAATTTTCCAGTTTCCTGTGACGAAGGGCTACAACTGCAATTCAACCGCGCCGTCGCGATGCTTCATTCCTTTTGGTATGAAAAAGCCAACGAGGAATTTGCGGCTATGGCCCAAAAAGATCCAGCCTGTGCCATGGCTTATTGGGGAATCGCCATGACGCTTTATCATCCAATCTGGGAAGCGCCTGGTCCAGCAGCCCTGAAACAAGGTTCGGAGGCCGTCGCCAAGGCAAAGTTAGCCGCGCCCAAAACGGAGCGCGAGCGGGACTACATTTCTGCAATCGAAACCTTCTACAAGGATTCTGACAAGCTGGACCATTACACCCGCGCGCTGGCGTATGAAAAAGCGATGGAGCAACTTCACGCTCGCTATCCCGATGACCGGGAGGCGGCGATTTTTTATGCGCTCGCCTTGCAAGGCAGCGCGTCGCCCGGTGATAAGACTTATTCGAACCACAAAAAGGCCGGTGCGATTCTGGAAAGGATTCTTCCGGACCAACCGGACCATCCCGGCGTAGCTCATTATATCATCCACGCCTACGACTTTCCGCCGCTCGCTGCTCGCGCTCTCCATGCGGCTCGCAGCTATGCCAAGATCGCGCCGGACTCACCGCATGCGTTGCACATGCCTTCGCATATTTTTACACGCCTGGGCCTTTGGCAGGAATCGATCGAATCCAATCTTGCTTCCGAAGCGGCAGCTCTGAAATACAATGCGCCTGGCAATGTGCTGCACGCGCAAGATTATCTGGTCTATGCCTATCTCCAGGAAGCCCAGGACCGGGCGGCGAAAAAAGTGATCGACACAGCGCCGCCACCGGTGAAGGACGATCCCCAATATTTTAACGCGCTCTACGCTACGGGAACCATGTCGCCGCGATACGCTGTGGAACGCCATCGCTGGGCGGAAGCTGCGGCGCTCACCGTACCGCCAAATACATTTCCCGGCGGACGGTATGCTTGGGCCGAGGCGAACATCCATTTTGCGCGGGCTCTGGGCGCCTCGCATACTGGCGACATCGATTCTGCAAGGAAAGAAGTGCAGCAGCTTGGGTCACTTCGCGATACCCTCGTCCAGTCGAATGAAAAATATTGGGCTGACCAGGTTGATATCCAGCGGGAGATCGCAACGGCCTGGTTAACCCTGGCCGAGGGAAAACATGAGGAAGCGCTACGGCAGATGCATCATGCCGCCGATCACGAAGATTCCACGGACAAGCACCCGGTTACTCCGGGGATGATTCTTCCAGCTCGCGAGCTTCTTGGCGAGATGTTGCTCGAGCTGAAGCAGCCAGCCCAAGCATTTGTAGAATTCGAAGGCACCCTGCGCACGGCTCCTAACCGTTATAACGCGCTTTCAGGCGCTGCCCGTGCGGCCAAGCTGTCCGGAAATAATGAGAAAGCGAAAAGCTACTACACTAAACTGCTCGGTATCTGCGACCATGCCGATGGAGATCGGCCCGAACTTAAAGACGCTCGGGCGCTTCTAGCCCAGAAATAATTCTCCCAATCCGGTCCGCTGGTCGGACAAACGCGTCTGCTGCGAGCTTGGACTTTTGGCGACTCGCCGAAACGAACTTTAAAGGGGAGCTGGCCCGCGAAACACGCGAATAGGCGCGAAAACGTAGTGTCTTGGGAGCGGTAGCCGCGGCCATCTGGCGACGGCGCCCTCGCCACAACAATCTTCTCAATTATTGCACCGCGTTAGTCGAAAATCTGGCGTTTCGTCGTTGGAAGGGCTAAATCTGGTATGATGTGAAAGAGGAAACGATTGATACACATTCGAAGGCGCTGAAGATCAATCTCGATCCGCGCTGGTACGGGACGTTCGCCGAGATCGGCGCCGGACAGGAGGTGGTGCGCTGGTTTTTCCGCGTCGGCGGCGCGGCCGGGACGATCGCGAAAAGCATCTCGGCTTACGACATGAAAGTGAGCGACGCCATTTATGGGCACGCGGAGCGTTATGTCTCGCGTGGGCGGCTGCAAGCAATGCTCGACCACGAGTTCGACCTCGACGTCGAGCGGCTCGGGAAGGAGCGCGGCGATAACACTTCGTTCTTCGCCTTTGCCGATACGGTGGTGGCGCGAAGCTACCGCGGCGGCAACGAAACCCACGGGTGGATGGGAATCAAATTCCAGAGCCGCGTCAACGATCAACGGAGCCAGATCGTGATGCACGTGCGGATGCTCGACGCGGAGGCGTCGCTGCAACAGGAAGCGCTCGGCATCGTGGGAGTCAATCTTTGCTACGGCGCGTTTTTTTTAAGCCACGTGCCGGAGCAGTTAATCGAGTCGCTGCTGGACAAGCTGACCACCGGTCGGGTCGAGATCGACCTGCTCGAATTCACCGGGATCGAATTTCGCAACGTGGACAATCGGATCATGGCACTGAAGCTCGTGCAGTTGGGGCTGAGCGGTGCGGCGATGTTTGGCGCGAATCGCGAGGTGCTGCAACCGTCAGACGAGCTGCATAACAAAGCGGTCCTGGTCGAGCGCGGGAGTTTTCGCCCGCCCACATACGTCAATCTCGACATGCTGGACTGCGCGCTGGCAAAGTTCAAACAGGACCCCGGGTGCGCCGGCAAACAGATCTTGCCGTTGATGGAACTCACCATGCGAAATCTGCTAGCGGGAGGCACGGACGTGGACCGCCGCGATTTTCTCGCGCGCGCAGAGCTGCTCGCGGCCTGTGGCATGACTGTGCTCATTTCCGACTACTTCGAATACTATCGGCTCGCCGCTTATCTCGCCTGGCGGACGAAAGAGCGAATCGGAGTCGTCATGGGGTTGCCGAGCGTGTCCGAATTATTTGACGAAAAATATTATGCGGAACTGCCCGGCGGCATCCTGGAGAATTTCGGGCGACTATTTAAGAACGACTTGAAAATCTATGTTTATCCCTTGCAGCGTGATCCAGATGACGAGCTACAAACTATTCGTACACTCAAAGTGAAACCCGACTTGCAGCCACTCTATGGTTACCTGGTCGGCCGAGGCAGCTTCGTGCAGCTCGATAATTTCAACCCGAAATATCTGCCGATCTTTTCGCGCGACGTGCTCAAGCGTATCGCCAGCGGCGACGAGAGCTGGGACGAAATGGTGCCACCCCAAGTGGCGGAGTTGGTCCGCCAGCGTGGCTTTTTCGGTTACACAAAAAAGGAGTAAGCCGAGTCAGCAATCAGCAATCAGCAATCAGAAATCAGAGATCAGAAGTCAGTGGTCAGTGGTCAGCGCGCATTCGCGATCGGCTCATAAAATCGTAGCCCCTCGATGTCGCTGCCCAGCTCGCGCAGCGGGTAGAGGCCTTTCGCAGATCCGCCGCCGGGATCTTGGATGAGATAGTCGAATCCATCTTTGCCGGCAATGACGACAAAATGCGTGACGCCGCCTGGTAGCCGCACCCGCACGATGACAGGGTTTCCGCGGGCGAGGTTCGAATCGATGAGTTGATACGAGGCCAAGTCTTCGTATGCGTGCCGGACGCGGTCGGGCGCGAACCACGCCGCGCGATCCCAATAAATCCAGCCTTGCTCGGTGTATCCGCCAACGGAGGTTAAAAACCAATTTAACTGCTGCGGATCGGTCTCGACGCCATAAAACTTGAACACCATCGCCGCGGCGGCCACGGCGCAGCCTTCGCCGCCGAGGGTGCCGTTGTCCGCGATCCCGCCCAGCGGATCATCGCGCCATTTTTCATCGCCCTGGCGGAACGACGGCACCGCCAGCTCGACGCGATGGAAAAAATAACGCCCTCCGCGCGGCGACAGTTTTCGTTTCCAAGTCCAGTCGATGTACACGCCAAGCGTGGCGATGAGCATAACAAGAATGAAACTGATAAAGAACCAGCGGCGTTTCAAAGCACCAAACCTAACCCGCATTTTTCGCTAGCGCAGGGAAAATACGGTCACACCTGGTGTAGAGGCGGCCGCTCGCCACGCCATAGTCCCGCGACTGCGGGACGAAGGCGGCTGTGCCAGCCGCAAATGGTGGATCGAGCAGTCCCTTGCTCGATGTTACAAATGTCGGCGGAGCCGAGAAATACTTAGCATCGCCCCCGCCACGGCGGGCGGGCTTTGGAGCGGCCGATCCACCAACGAAGCAACAAATTCTGCTGTAGAGGCGGCCGCTCGCCACAACCCTCTCGGTACCACGCGCGTCTGTCGGCGTCGCCTGCCGAAAAATAATCCAAAGAAATCAATCGCAGAGCAATATTGCGAGTGCCATTTTCTTATTCATGAATCTCACTCTGCGACGCGGAACGGCTGAAGACGCGAACGCGTGCGGTACGATTTGTTTCGAGGCGTTCAAGAAGATTTCAGATGCGCATAACTTCACGCCCGATTTCCCCTCGGCCGACGTAGCAATCGGATTAATGACCTGGCTGCTCTCGCATCCCAGTTTCTATTCCGTCGTCGCGGAACTAGATGGCCGTGTAGTCGGCAGTAATTTTCTCGATGAACGCAACTCTATTGCCGGTCTCGGTCCGATCACGGTTGACCCGGCGGTCCAAAACAAAGCGATCGGGCGCCGGTTGATGGAGGACGCGCATCAGCGCGTGTCGCAAAAGAATTTTCCTGGAGTGCGCCTGGTGCAAGCTGCGTATCACGGCCGTTCTTTATCCCTGTACGCGAAACTTGGTTACGATGTCCGCGAACCGCTGGCCTGCATGCAAGGTCCACCTCTCAACACGACTGTTACAAACTACATCGTCCGCGCCGCAACCGAGGCCGACGTTGGCGCCTGCAACCGCGTCTGCCGGAAAGTCCACGGCCACGACCGTGCCGGCGAGCTACTTGACGCTATCAAAAAAGGTACAGCCACAGTTGTGGAACACGATGATCGCGTCACCGGCTATGCGACAGTCGTTGGCTTCTTCGGCCACGCTGTCGGCGAGAGCAATACCGAACTCAAAGCGCTCATCGGTGCCGCCAAATCATTTGCCGGCCCGGGATTTTTGCTGCCTATACGTAACACCGAACTATTACGCTGGTGCTTGCAGCAAGGCCTGCGCGTCACGCAACCGATGACTCTTATGAGCCTTGGTCTTTATAACGAACCCGCCGGTGTTTTCCTCCCATCTGTCTTGTACTGAGACGACGGTGGAGATCGCTCGCCTAAGACGCGCTCGTTCTGGGCAGCTGCGCCGTCGCCGACTCGGCGATTCTTTGCGTGCGCGCGCAAAAGGATGCGTTTGAGGTTACTCAATGCGTAAGGGGAATAGGAATAGGGGTCAGTGTGCAAATCTTGACATATTGAAATTCAGAAAAGGAGAGTCTAAGTCCAATGGCGCGGAGCGTTCGCGCTGAATTCCCGGGAGCATTCTATCATGTGATGGTGTGAGAAGGAGGATGTGTCAAGATTTGCACACTGACCCCCAATTTTGACCCTAAGCATGGTCTCTTTCGATCCATTTGTGCCATCCATCCGGTACTCCTTTTGATGTCAGAGCGAGTGACTGTTGAAGACAAAGATTGGCAGAAGCGCGACGACGAAACGCGGAGTCGGCATCTTATCGGCCCCAAGGGCTAACCGTACTTGAGGGAGGTGCTTTGTCCGACCTCGATAATGTAACCGTCAGGATCGCGGATGTAGCAGCGAATCTCGCCGTACTTCGGGATCGGCGGCGTGAGGAACTCGGCTCCCCGGCTTTTCCACAATTCGTAGCACGCTTGAATATCCGCAACGCGGAAATTCATGAAGCTGTTGATGTGATTCGGGTCGGGGACGCTGAGCGTTACCGTCGGCTTGTCCGGGGTCGGCCCGCCCCCCATGTTCAGAATCATCCAGATATTCGCAAGCTGAAGGTACGGAGGCGCGTTGCCGTCACCCATGGTCAGAATGCGAGCGCCGAAGACCTTTTCGTAGTAGCGAGCCGATCGCTCGACATCGGCGACGGTGAGAAAATGCGCGACGGTGATCCCTTCGCGCGGGGGCATCTCATAGCTCTTCTGTTCGACTTGTACGGCGTTCATTGAAGGCTCGCTCCGATATAGTGCGGGGAATATGTTCAACGTCAACTACAGGCATTCGAAACGTGTCCGCCAAGATTGGGGAATAGGAATAGGGGTCAGTGTGCAAATCTTAACATATTGAAATTAGAAAGGAGAGTCTAAGTTCAATGGCGCGGAGCGTTCGTGCTGAATTTCCCGGGAGCATTCTATCATGTGATGGTGTGAGGAAAGAGGATGTGTCAAGATTTGCACACTGCCCCCCAATTTCCCCAATTTCGGACCCCGCCTTCGCCAAGGCTTCGGCGTGGCAGGGCGGGTGACCGTGTGACTGGAAGAGTTGATGGTTCCTCCTTCGTCGAGACTACGGCGCGACGAGTGAGTGTTGAGAGATCGGACCCTGGCGTTGGAGGCCCGAGGGCACCTGTCCTGCTCATTGGTTTGCGGCAATGCGTCCACAACCGCCAAGTTTCTATACCGATCCCACGGAGGCCGTCACTCCGGAGATTGACGTCCCCCAGGACGCTGTGGCTGAGCGGGCCCAGAGGGTTTTGCTCTTGGAAGATCGCGATGATTTCCAGGAGGTTCTCCGCGAGTACCTGGTCTCCCGCTCGTTTGAGGTAACCTCGGTTTCGAGCGGCGTCGAGGGCCTGGGCGAAATCAGGAAGGGCGCCTTCGATCTGATCATTTGCGACATGATGATGCCGCGGATGGGGGGCGAGATGTTTTACTGGGCGGTCACGCGGTTACGGCCGGCTACCGCTCAGCGCTTCATTTTTTTTACCGGCCACCAGACGAATCCGGCCATCGAGTTTTTCTTTAAGCGAGTGAAGGCGCCAGTGCTCATCAAGCCATTCGAGCTGTCGGCGCTCGACTCGGCGATCAGTGATGTTTTTCGCAAGCTAGTCTGATGCACTGAGGAACCCTTACATGCTCGATAAAATCGGGGTCGCGTCTCAACTCCGAAAGCTTTCGCGAGCGGGCATTCAACATTTGTCTCCTCGAAACCTGAAAGATTGAGCCGCTAAAAAGCTGAATAGGATTGAACGACCACGAACCGCTGAAAGCACGAGACCTAGCGAATCCGTTAACCGAAACTATCCGATTGCGGATCCCAAAAGTCGCTTCCTAAGCCGAGGCCGGAAGTCAGAAGTCAGCGGTCAGAAATCAGCAAGCGGTGAGGCGCAGTCAAAACATCGGTAACACTTTTGGGTCAGAACATGGGTAACACTTCCTGTTCATTGTTTACACTTCATTGGTTTCATTTGCAGTTTTATTCGGGCGGATATCCGCCCGAATAAAATTGCT
>JBAQJG010000471.1:0-2130 GCA_049300145.1 Chthoniobacterales bacterium
TTAGTTTGAATGTATAGGTCGAAGGAGGAGCGCTTGGTGTACAAAAGCTGAACTCAGCGGACGCTGATTCAGAGACACCAAGGAGGCTCCCCCATGGAACCTATGTATTACATCGGACTGGATGTTCACAAGCGGAAGATCAGCTACTGCGTGAAGGACAGCAGTGGCAAGGTTTTCGCCGAAGGATCGCTTCCCGCCACACGCCTTGACCTGGACCTGTGGATGAAAACGCTGCCACAGCCGTGGAGCGCGGCGATGGAAGCGACCATGTTCACAGGCTGGATTTACGATCACCTCAAGCCGCATGCAGCCGCTCTGAAGGTGGCGCACCCGCTGATGCTGCGCGCCATCGCCGCCGCAAAGAAAAAGAACGACCGCATTGACGCCAGCAAGATCTGCGACTGCTTGCGCTGCGATTTTCTTCCGGAGTGCTACATGGCCTCGACGGCGATTCGCGAACGGCGGCGCACCCTGCGCTACCGCAACCTGCTGGTGCGCCAGATGGTGCAGATGAAAATCAAGATCAGCGCGCTGCTGATGGAAGCGGGGGTGAGCTACAACAAGCAGCGGCTGCACAAAGTCGGCTATTTCCGCGAACTCCTGGCCAGCAGCCCAGATATCGATGAAGGGTTGCGCTCCCTGCTGCGATTGTGCCGCGAAACAGTGGTGCGCCTGCAGAAAACCGAGAGTGCGCTGGTGCGATCGCTGGAGCGTGATCCGCTGTTGCTAGATCGTGTGGAGAGGCTGATGACGATTCCCTCCGTGGGACCGATCACGGCACTGACCTGGGCACTGGAAGTGGGCGAAGTGCAGCGTTTCGCTTCGATCAAAAAGGCCATCAGCTACTGCGGGTTGTGCGGGGCAGAAAAGCGTTCCGGCAGCACTGTGCAGCGCACGCCGCTGTCAAAACAGCGAAACAAGCATCTACAAACCACGCTGATCGAAGCGGCGAAAATGGCCCCGCGCAACAGTCCGGAGCTGGCCATGCTCTATGACAAGGAGAAGCAGAAGGGCAATGCCAATCGCGCTACGCTGGCGGTAGCGCGAAAGTTGGTGGCCTACCTCATGGCAGTGGACCGTGGACAACGGAATTTTCAGGTGGTGGAAACGAGCAACATCGCTGCGTAGAACGTGGCGGTGAACAAGGAGGATTTCTTCGACGCGTTGCCTGCCAGGTCTTGCCGTTAAGCCGACTGGGCGAAGGAGCGCAAGCTCCCGATGCCTCCGTTGATAAGTTTCAAGACTGGCAGGAAAACACAAACTCAATCTTCTGTTCAAGACCACTTGCTGGTCCGAGACAGCAAATGGAAGTCTGGTTCTCCATCGTGAGGAACCGAGGCCGAGAGGCCAACACACGCGGCGAAGAAACAGAAAGAAATTGCACCCGCGCTCCTCCGTAGCGCGTCGGGAGAGCTTTTGCCCTCTTGACAAAGACCTATCATGGAAGTCGCCTAACCGGAGATGTGGTTTTGGGACGATTCCACTTGTACGGTTTGCGCGTTAATCGGGACTTGAGGCTCGACCTAACTCGCAAGGTACTCTAGGTGGTCATGACTTTCTGTCACTCCAGCGGTTCGGATCAAAAATTCTCGATCATCCAAACATTGCATTCGGTTGTCGGAGCTGGGATGGCTACGTACTTCCCGTTGCGAGAAGGAATCGCCCATGTGGCCTGGAAGTTTTTCACGCGCCAGAGAGGGGTGGCATTGCCCCCCAGGTCCACATATAGAAGAGTGGACACGCGGCCGGTGGGATTACTGGAGACAAAAAGGCCTTTGCCATCCGCAGCCCAGTCCACGGACATGAAATTATTCCAGTCTTTCACGGTGATGTCGCGGGTGGGCTGGCCTGACAGCGATACTAATCGAATTTCATGCTGGGTGCCGCCGTTGTCGGTGGCAGCGATGCGAGTTCCGTCTGGAGAAAGGCCCCAGTTCCATCCGCTCGGCGCTTCGTCGATCGTGGCGACCTGGCGGAGAGAACCAGTGACGGTGTCAAACGCGGAAAAAACATAATCCTTGGGTTTGGCCTGTCCGATCACACATATGTCGGCGGGCGGCCGAGAACATTGGAAATTGATGATGTCGGTAGCTTCCAGCACAAGCTGTGAAGAGCCGCCCTGAACAGGGG
>JBAQJG010000472.1:0-2385 GCA_049300145.1 Chthoniobacterales bacterium
CCTCAGCCCTCTTGGTCGTGGAGAGACCTAGGCCGATCTGCTCAGAGTTGATCACCCTTATATTTTCTACGACGCAATCGCTGCTGCGGTATAACAGCAATGAATAGACGATTGGCTTTTTACCAGAGCGTGCGGACTTATTGCCGTCGATTGTCAAATCTTTGATCTTCGTGTGATCGGATTCGGCTACTACAACAACGCGTCCCGCGGTTGACGCGGCCGCGGTGTTCGGCGCTTTGATGATCGTGGCCTCCTTACCAGCGCCTTGAATAGTAATCCCTCCCTTGGTCACGGCTACGGTGGCGAGATAGGTTCCAGCGGGGATCTGAACGATTCCCCGAGCCGGTGTTGCGGCTGCGACGACGCCGGCAAACGCCGCAGTATCGTCGGTCACACCGTCGCCCACTGCTCCGTAAGCTTTAGGGTCAAAGACCTGCCCTTCCTTGTCAGACGCAGTCGAGTTGGCGGGCGTCGACGTGCCATTAACGGGATCGGCACTTAAAAAGTGCGGAGCGAGGACCATGCTCGCCGTCAAACAAGCGATCGTGGTGAGTTGAGTGCGTTTCATGGTGTTCCCTTCTATCCCTTACAGTTGAGCCGGCATAGTGCGTGCAGCGCCTTCTTGCGTTCGCGCCGTAGCGTACTCAGTACTCTCTTGCGCGTCAACGGCGGACCCGATTCGGACGTCGCAATCAAGCGGCTATGGCCACCGCACGCAGAATTCCGGCGTAAGATGTTTATACGTCTTGAAAGCTGCTCCTTGCTTTTTCAATGAGGCAATCATGTGAGTCGGCTTGATCTTGCCCGACTCGAGCAGCGCATCATCTGTCATCGCTACGCGATCGATGAATGCGAGGTCGGATTCATTTTTAGGATCAAAATTATGGCCGAAACTTCGATCGACAAATATGTCCGTGACGTTCGAGAAACCGAGAAAGCAATCGAATTCGAAACGCCTTATCAGTTCCGGAAGAATATCCTGCGCCCGAATGCCTTCAAATCCCTCCGTTGAACAGTCCCAGTTAACAAATTCATGCTCAAATCGCTTTAGTTGGTGATTGTACTTCTTCGAGTCGGACAATTCCTTCCAGAAAGCCTGCACCACGTCCAGCGCTTCCGGCCATCGCATATGCCCGTTCCGCCCAATCATATCATTGATCAGGAAGGCGCCGTCGTCGGACAAGCTGCGGTGCACCTCATCGAAGAGCTTCTCCAGGGCTACCACGTGGTGAAGTGAATGGATTGCAAGGATGCTATCGAATCGCTGCTCCGCCGTCCAATTGTTAAGGTCGCATTCCGTGAAAGAAAAGCGCTCTGACAAGCCGCTGTTAGCTGCCAGGATCTTGCCTCTTTCCAGCATCGAACCATTCATCTCGAGGCAGACAAAGTGAAAATTATTCGTGCCAAGCCCGCGAAGGCGCCTGGCCAAATCGACCTCGAAGTCACTGTTACCGGCGCCGAGGCTGACGATCTTGCTTATGTCTCCTTTGCGGCGGTTGCAGCTCTCGGAAATGTAATGGATAAAAAATCCCAGAAGCGAGTCAAAACCCATGGCGCGAAGTTTTGGGAGAAGGTATTTTCCGGACCAATAATGAAAGATGTCCGGAAGCGCGTGGACGCTTTCCACGTTTTCGAACCTGGAGAGTTCAGCGTTAAACTTCTCTGAGTAAGCCGAGATTTGCTCCATGATCTTTTATCGCGATGCCTGGCGTCTGCGCTCCTGGTTTCCGGGCCGAAACGGGGAAAGCCCACGGCTCCGGCCACCAAATACCGTGGACTAGATCTGCGGTCCGGTGAACTTTGATATCGGCAAACTCGGCATCGTTCAGATGTTGAATAAGAGCATTTTCGGAGAAAATGCGCATTTCCAGGGTTGAGCCGGGGCCTCCGTGAAATACCAGATCGTTGAACTCCTGGACGACTCCAGCTTTGGTTTTGTTTCTCAGCACGAACGACCCATCCTTCTTGACTAAGCTGAATTCGTTGAGCTCTGGGAAATGCTCGACTGTTTCCTCCTGAGTACCGTAGGGGACAGTGAGAACGAGCACTCCGCCTGGTTTCAGCATCTTCCAGACGTTCTCAAACGCTTGGCTCACGGGAGGTGCAACGTGCTCGAAAACGTCCGATGAGAGGATAAAGTCATTTTCCAAAAATTCCGCTGCGACACGTCCGGTAGAAATATCGAGTTTGGGTTCCTTGTGGTAGTAGGTGTTTCGATAGTCGAATTTTTCGGCGAGTTTGACTGCGGTGCCTTTCCAGTCAGTCATTCCTAGTCCGCGAATTTCCCGGTGCGTCGGAAAATCTGGCAGCAAAAGATTGTCACCAAAAAGCTCGGTTGAAAGAACTCGGATGATTGCGCGCGCCCGCGGGGTGGAACCGCAGTTT
>JBAQJG010000473.1:0-4584 GCA_049300145.1 Chthoniobacterales bacterium
ACAGAGACCACGCAACCGACAGCAACCGAACCGACTGATTCGGCCACAGATACACCAACTGAAACACCGCAAACGGAAGAATCACCACCGTCATCACCCGCGCCGTAGTCAGCATTTCGGTGTTGCCTCCGATTCGGTATGTATTTCAAACGGACACATGATAGCTTCGGTCGGACGCCAAATGACCATTCAACAGTTTATCGAGAAACATTCGCTTTCCCCTTTACAGCTCGGCGATTTGAAACCCGCCGTGCTTTTGATGGGCGACCGTGACGACCCGCGCCGTTTCGAGGACTGTTACGAGTTCTACCGGAACGCTGACCGGACGATTTGGGTGTCGATAAACCGGACTCAGAATTGGTTTCGTATCGTTTATCACGACCTATTGATGGTTTACAGCGATTGGGAGAAAGCCGACGTGAATTACGAATTAAGGCCGTTAGTAACCCATCAACGGCCCGGCATGTAGTCACATCGACCAAGTAATTATACTCGTCCGCTGTCGCGAAAATGCTGAATCCCTTTTTTTTCGATTCTCCAGTGATCGAACCTGTCTAGTTGTTCTAGCGTCGTCACTCCAGCTTCGCGAAGGCATCTTCAACCTTCGCGTCCTCTTTTCGGCGGAAATGGTCCGCCGTCATTTCAACCGCATCTTCTAAACCCCAACGCTCTAGCTCAACGCCCGCGGCGACCGCTGGAGTTGTTCCTAGTGTCCTTGGAGGAGTACCTGCCTTTGCTTAAGGAGGCGTTTGGTCATTCACAAGGGCCTCCAGATTAGGACTTATGGTCTTGAAAAGCCATACTCAAACGGCAGCAATACCAGATGATTGGTGCTGGGCCAGCTTGGTTATGGTTTTTCATATTCCCGCTTTGGCGAACTCCATCTCGAACTGTGCGTCCTCTTTCCGTCGCATGTAATCGGCGGTCATTTCGACAACCTTTTCTAAACTCCACGGCTTTTCTTCAAGGGCAGCGGCCACAGCGGGCGTGGTTCCCAGCGTTTCGTGACGACGCACAAAGTTGTAAATGCCAAAATGTAGAGCGACGGCCATTCTGTGCGTGTGCAGGTCTTTACTGAAACCAAGCCCTTTGCGCTGGAACCGCTTCAATTCCTGCCGGATTGTCAGGAATGTGCGCTCTATATGGCTCGTGGTAAGGCTTTCTAAGTCCGGCGAGCCGACCACCGCCTTGCGCTCCGCTGTCTGCATCTTGCGCACACCCTCATTGCGCCCAAGACGCGCCAGCGTGCCGTCCGGTAGTTTTGGCTCGCCGAAAATCTTTGTCTCTGTTCCGTAAGAATAGCCTTCGTACCCGAAATGTTGCCGGATGTGGAACGGGTACGCAGGCAGATTGTCCGTTGCGATCTGCACAGGGCCTCTCACGCGCTGGCTCACATCCTCGACGAACAGATTGCCCGTAATCCAGTTACGCTTTCCGACTGTGTGAGAGAAAACGAGTTTTGTATCCGCGTCGATGCACGCCCACAGCCAAAAATCGCCACGCTCTTTCTCTGGCATAATCATGCGACCAGAATGACAGCCCACGTACTGCCATTGTTCGTCCATCTCGATACGCAGACATGGAAGATCGCGAAAATTTACGTCCATGTAATCGACGAATGCCTCGCCGGTTTCACGAATTACGCGCGTAATCGTTCCTTTTCCTGTCTTGAACATCCGGGCAACTGCTCGGACAGGCGTTCCTTCACGGAGCGCAGATAGGACTAAAGCTTGCTTTTCTTTTGAGAGTCTTTGATAAGCCATATTTCGTAATTGACTATTTGAAAGAATACGTATAAATTCATTAGGAGTCAATAGAAAAAATACATATTTTTTCAAATGCGAAGGAAGCAACGAGGCGGCAAACGGAAAGGCGCTGGCCGAAAGCCAGAGGGAAAAGCGCCGTACACAGTCACCCTTACGGCAGTAAACGTTGAGCGCGCTAAGAAACGAAAATCTAACTTTTCCAGTCTTCTTGACCGTCTTTTGGCCGAGTGGCTTCGGCTCTGAGACGTTCCTTGGCCTCGCGTAACTGGCGTTTGAGGTCTTCGGATTCGAGAAGGTCTTCGCCGTTATCCGGCCCGGATTCCGTGATCTTTTGGACTTGATCGAGAGCTTCCTGATTGATGTCACGCTCAGCCATAGAATTACACATACGATTATACATGCGGATTGTCGAATTATTGGATTGCCAAGAACAAAGAGGGTTTGATCTACTCCTGTCGGATGTCTCTTGTGAAGTTGATCGACAGTCTGATCGATGACATTGGCACCGGACTTAGGGCAGCGACTATCCGCGCTCGACTCTTGAGTTTGCGCGAGCAGGCAGAGGCGGTCGAGGCGAGCATGAAGAAGGCGCAGACGCGCGTGAAGAACCTTGAAGCGAATATGCAAACGCAAAAGGTCGCTCCAGACCAAGGCCGACTCGAAAAAGGAGCGGAGAAACTCCTTCAAATTCTTTCTCGCTCGCATCGGCCAAGTTTGGAGCAAGCAGCGAGAGAACTCGGTATAAAGCAAATTGTGGCCGAGCATCATGCGAACAAGCTGAGTGATGCCGGAATGATCGAGATTTCCGGTTTCGTTCCTGGCAAAGGCACCATGTATGGGCTGACGCCGAAAGGGACAGCATACGTCGTCGAAAATAAGCTCGCCGAGTAAGGCACTCGAAAACTGATGGCGAAGGTTGACCCTCGACATTCGTTTATGACAGCAGAGGCGTTCCTACAGGCTTGTGCCGTTCTAGATAAAGCGGCCAGGCAAGGCGAATTTGTCACCGTCGCCGTGGCGGGGACTTGGGAAGCATTCACGCTAGAGCTGCATCTGAAATCTCTTTTGCTCCTGGAAGAAGGCTTGCAAAAGCGCGGACACGACAGTTTCAAACTGTTCAAATGTCTCAGTCCGAAAACCCAAGCTGAACTTGTAAAAGAGTTCGGGGAATACGTTGGCAAATGGCCGTCATTCGCGGCTGAAGCAGAACAAAACAAGTACCCGACCGATTTAGAAGGGCTGCTAATTCGGGGACGGCACGCGTTCGAGGACTTTCGATATTCACACGAGAGCCTAAACGCTGGAAGTAATACGGTCTGGGGACTGAAGGGACTTACTTTCATAATCCGCGACCGAATCCTGAAGGCAAAACCTGAGTGGGAAAACGCGCTCTTAGACGCATTCCTCAAGGGCCTCAATCCACATGCCGCGTCCGTCGAAGAGCAGAACGAGCCGTCGCTTTAAACGCTGGTTTTTCGGGACGTATTCAATTACAAGCTCGCCGCTTTCTGAGTCGTTATCGGTTGTTCCGATCTGAACCAGCCGCGACCCCTGAATGTCCTCAGGGAGAGGATCGCCATCGCGATAAATGCTAGGCAGCTTATGGAGAACCTTCATTTAGAATCTCCATAACCAAGCAGACCCAGCACCTAACGATTTCATATGACATATATTGTCTGATGTAATGAAAGAATCGGCCGGGTGTGGGTTATTTGATGTTTCTCCACGCCCCCTGTTGCTGCCAGGCCTCGATATTTTGGCTAAATGTCTCGCTATCACCGTAATGCTTCACTCGATGAGTTGGTCCGTGTTGAGCCGCCGACGAAGGCGGATTGGGATCGTTCCTTTCGATCTGCCTTGGGCGTGCGCTGCGCTCGCCTTCGAATCGGCCACTCGGCGCCGAGCGCAACGACCTCGATCAGCGCAGAGCTTCTGTCTTAATGCTCCGTGAGCCTTCTGCGCCTCCTCGACGCTTTGGAAAGGCACGTCAAAACTTAGTCGACGCGTTACATTGTGCTCAATTCCCGTGAAGAAGCATCAGATTGCTGCGCCAGGCACTGTTTATCGGGTCGAAGGGAACCCTCTGGGATGCTTTTTTGGTAAGGGCTCGACATGTGGGAAATCCGGAAGGAGCCGCATCGCTTCAAAAATATGCAGTCGAGCTCGAATGCGCGGGTTATATAAATTCTTAAGATGTTGATTTAGAGATAAGAACATATGTTTGTCCGCATAACATATTCCTTCGTTGCTGGGCCGCCAGGGACTTGGTCGTGGACCTAGCTTACAGGATTTCGTCGAGGCATTGGCCTTCAGCGGGTGATTGTCGGCAGGCAGGATGCCTGCCGGCCCCATAACCAAGATGGGCTGTGCCCCTGGGTTTTGCGATTTGGCGCTCAAGCGCACCGGCACGTCGCCCTTGACCTGAACGCCGCGACTGGTAGCTTCGGCGCAAAACGAGGACGGAGAAATCCATTCTGTAAACACATGAGCGCTTATCGCAGTGGCTTGATGCCTTATCTTATCCTGAGCCTTCTTCTGATTCTCGGCTCTCTGGCGGGGGTGTGTTTGGCGCAGGAGAACTCTGGCGCGAGCATTCAGCAGATGATGACGCCGGAAGAGTTTAAGGCTGCCGGTCTAGACAAGCTTTCTTCCGAAGAGTTGCAAAAGCTTGATGCGTGGCTGCAAGGCTATCGGCAAACCACCGAGAAAAAGGCAAGCGAAGTAGCCGAAAAGAAAGCAAGTAGCACAGCGAGAACAAAGCTCGATATGCTTGTCAGTCGTGTCGATGGCTCCTTTGAGGGGTTGAAGGGTCGAACCG
>JBAQJG010000474.1:0-1718 GCA_049300145.1 Chthoniobacterales bacterium
TCGAACAGATCCGAGTAGCTCAGCTCTTCAGAGATCACCAGGAGATCGATGTCACTCCCGGAATGGTCGCTGCCCTTAGCGACGGAGCCGAAGACGAATGCGGCGCGGATGCTGTTGGCGTTCAAGATCAAAGCGTTTCTCAAGGGCTCCACCAAGCCAACCGTCTTGGCCACTAGACCCTGCAGCTCGGCGAATACCGGCGACTCCCGGCGGGCCTGATAGTGCTTCTGATTTCCAATGCGCGTCACGTTCACCAGACCGGCCTTCTCCAGGCGAGCGACCTGACGATGCGCCGCGCCGACGCCGCTCTCGACCAGCCGGATCAGCTCGGCGCTCTGGAAGCGGCGATCCGGCTGACCGAAAAGGAGTCCAAGAACCCGCTGCTGAACGGGGGTGAACAGGGCATCGGCCAGGCTGCCAGGCGCGCGCTCCATTCCCATTTCGAGAACGATCATACCCGATTTGGGAACTCTGCTCAAGACGGCGTCGGCTCGCAGCTGGCTGTGTCCTCCGTGAATGCTGGCCGCTCGACTCCGCGGGCACCGGCGATCACTTTCCGGTGGCGGGGGGCGCGAAGCGGCGGAAGAAGCTGTTGTCTTTCCAGGCGGGTTTGGCGTCCTCGTTGGCGACTCGTTCGGTCAGTTTCAGCATCAGGGCGTTGAAGCGGGCGGCGGCGGCGAGGTCGACGGGTTGGGCGAGGTCGTCGGAGGGGGCGTGGTAGCGGTTGGTCAGCCAGTCGTGCTGGAGCTTTTCTTCGGGTGAGCCAGGGGCGGCGGCGAAGGAGAAGGCCAGCGCCGGCACGCCTTGGCGGATGAAATTGTATTGATCGCTGCGGATGAATAGATTGCGGTCGGGGTGGCGATCCGGGACGACCTCGACCCCGGCGCCCTTGCCCACCGCGCGGGCGTCGTCGCCGAGCGAGGATTCGTCTACTCCCTCCACGGTCAGCAGCCGGAGAGGGAAGAGAGGCAGGAACATGTCGATGTTGAGATTGGCCACCAGGGCCTGGTGCGGCACGGTGGGGTGGCCGGCAAAGTAGCGCGAGCCGAGCAGGCCCTTCTCCTCGCCGCAGACGGCCAGGAAGAGGATCGAGCGGCGAGGCTTCTCGCCGGCGTCATGGAGGGCGCGTGCGGTCTCCAGGATGGACGCGATGCCGGAAGCGTTGTCCATGGCGCCGTTGTAGATCTTGTCGCCATGGATCGGCTCGCCGATTCCCAGGTGATCGAGATGCGCGGAAAGCACGACGTACTCGTTCTTCAGTCGGGGATCGCTTCCCGGCAGCACTCCTGCCACGTTCGCGGACTCGACCTGCTCGGTCTTGGTGGCGATCTTGGCGCGCAGCGCCGGTACGAGCGCGAATCGCGGCAAGGGCTTGCTCGCCTCGACCAGCGCCAGCAACTCGGCAAAGCCATGCCCGGAGCCGGCGAAGAGCTTGTCGGCGTGGGCGGGATTGAAGGTCGCGGTAAACATCGGCCGCCGCGTGTCCTGGAGGTCCTCGTCCGCGATCCACATGCCCGGCTGCGATGCCGAAAGGGACATGCGGCTCCATGGAATGTCCATCGCTTTCGGGCTGGGGATCCCGATGCTGCCGATCGCACCGCTCGCTTCGAGGGCTTTCCAGAATTCCTGCGAGGCGCGCGCGTGAGCCTTCAATGGACCTCCGATGTCGCCCGGGCCGCCGTTGATGTGCACCACGATCTTGCCTTTCAGATCCTGGC
>JBAQJG010000475.1:0-17005 GCA_049300145.1 Chthoniobacterales bacterium
GTTCACGAGGGTATTCAGGTCGTCCGGCGTAATATCTAGGACTTGATCAAGCTTTCGCAGGGCTTCGGGGAAACGACGAAGGTCGATATAGGAAAGCGCGTGCTGGGTGAGTAGGAAAACGTTGCGCGGGTCGAGCCGCTCGGCTTCGTTGAAGTAGGACTCGCTCCGGTCCCACTGGCCTCGCCTCCGCGCGACCAAGGCCAGCGATTCAGGAATCTTGCTGCTATTGGGCAGGAACTGACGTGCTTGCTCAAAGTAACGCACCGCGGTGCCGTAATCCTTTAGGCAGGCGTAGTGGTAATATCCCTTGGTCAATACGGCCTCGGCGAGATTGGGCTGAAGCGTGAGCGCGGTTTCGGCTGCCTGCCGCGCCTCTTCACGTAGGGCGACCGTTGGTTGAAGAGTCTTGGTGAGGTAGCCGCGCGCATCAATATATGACAGCAGCGCCCAACTAAGGGCGAACTTCGGGTCCAAGCGCACCGCTTCCCTGAGATATTTCTGTGCGCCAATGGCGTTGGCGGGTATGTTGCCACTTTTCAGTGTATAAGCCAGGCCACGTAGGTAAGCATCGTAAGCCTCGACATTGTTTGTCGGTTTGGTGGCTATGACTTGCTCTTCCTCGCCAGTGAGTTTCGCCTGCAATTGCTCGGCGATGGCTTTGGCTACTTCGCTCTCGACCGAAAAGATGTCGGTCAGTTTGCGATCAAACGTGTCGGCCCAAAGATGGGAATCATTTGCTGCCCTGATCAACTGCACGTTCACGCGCACGGCGTCGCCGCTCTTCTGCACGCTGCCTTCCAGGATGTTTGCAACTCCAAGCTGCTTTGCGATCTCGGGCAGGTTTTTAGGCGCGCTTTTGTAATGCTGCGTGGATGTTCGCGAGATCACCTTCAGATCAGCGATCTTCGATAGGCGCGTCAGAATCTCGTCCTGGATGCCATCGGCAAAGTAGGCGCTCGCTTTGTCTTCGCTCCTGTTTTCAAATGGAAGCACCGCAATGCCGGCCGGCATCGGGCGGGGCGCTTGGCTCTCCCAAAGCATCCTACCCGCCACCGCTGCGAGGGCGACCAGCGATGCCACCAGCACCGTTGTAGTCGGATTCCGTCGCACCCATTTTCGTCCGCGAGTGAAAACTCCGACGCGGCGGGCCCGAATCGGCTCGTCCCGCAGCCAGCGTTCAAGATCCTCGGCCAGCGCTTCGGCGGATTGGTAGCGCGCGTTGGGATCGGGCTCCAGACAGCGAGCAACGATTGTCTCCAGATCGCGGTCGAGCGACGGTGCGAGTGAACGCAACCGCGGCGCCGGAGTCGCAGCAGCTTGATGAATGACAGAAAGAACATTCGGACCCACGAATGGCGGCCGGCCAGTGAGGAGATAAAACAAAATCGCGCCAAGACTGTAAATGTCGGCGCCACTCGTAAGATCGGCTGTACGACACTCAGCCTGCTCGGGCGCGATGTAGCCAGGTGTTCCAAGTGTTTCCAGCGTTCTCGTTAGGTCGCTATTTTGATCGAGCCATTTTGCGAGACCAAAGTCGCTCACCATCGGTTCTCCGTTTTCATCAAGAAGGATGTTTCCCGGCTGAAGATCGCGGTGGAGAATTCCCTTGCCGTGGGCGTAAGAAATGCCGCGCGCGACCTTCGCCATCAGCCGCGCACACTCGCGAGGGTTCTTGCGAAGCGTCGGTGCCGCGGTACGCAGGCTTCCGCCCGTCGCATATTTCATGCTGAAAAACGGCAGGCCCTCCTCACTTTCGCTGATCTCGTATATCGGAAGAATGTTCGGATGATCGAGGCTCGCGACCGCTTCGGCTTCGCGCCGAAAGCGCACCAGTGTCTCGTGTGAATTCACCTGATGAGCGAGGATGCGCTTCACCGCCACGATCCGACGAGAGTGCCGCTGGCGCGCGCGATAAATCACTCCCATGCCGCCGCGGCCGATTTCCTCCAGGATTTCGTAATGACCAAGCCGCCATTCGTTGTCAGTGACGTTCGCTTCTGCCAGGATGCTTTCGAACGCTTGGCGGGACCCCTCGCCCTCGGCTTCAAGTCCCTCGCTCAAGAGACAATTGATGCACGTCCCGTGATCAAGTCGGGTTATCGCGCCGCACTGTGGGCATTCCGTCGGATTATCGATTACGTCCGCGGGGGAATCAGAGAGCCCGGTTGCTTTATTGTTCATCAGGCTGCGGCCGCCAATGCCGCACACAAATGCCGGATCTCGTCGTCCACATCGGCCGGGTTCTCGACCGTGTGAGCAACCTCCTCGCGCAGGAGCCACCGATAGCGCTGGCGCAGATTGTGCAATTGTTTTTTCACGACAGTGTCCGCAACGCCCAAGCCGGCGCCAAGATCGGCATACGAGGTGTCGGCGCGTTCCGCCGTGAGATGATCGCGCAATCCCTCAAAAAGCCGGAGACGTCCTTTACCTTCACATTCTTCACGCAGACGCCGGAGCGCCTGCTCCACTACCGTCGCAGCCCAGCGAAGATCGAAAACCCGCTCGGGTGCGAGCGCGTCGAGCGCGCGAGCCGAGATCGATAATTGCGACGGCGCTTCTGCCATCCAGGCATCCCAGGAAACGAATTGAGCGCCGCCGCCCCGCTTCAGCGTTCGATTCTTATCGGCGGCGTTGTGAAGAAAATTCTGGAGCGACTTGAGCAAGAGTGAGCGGAAGCGGCCACGGCCCTGGTCGGCCTGCCGCAGCCAGTTAGTTTCCAGAATCATCAGGAAGAAATCCTGCGTAAGGTCCTGCGCGTCCTCAATCGAATAGCCGCGGCGGCAGACGTAGGAAAAAATGGGTCGCCAGTAAGTTCGGCAAAGCTCTGCCAGCGCTTCAGCAGCCTTCTGCTGGTCGCCCTCTGAGTTCGCCCCAGCAAGGACCAGACTCCAGCGCGTGGTGGCGAACACCCGCGGTTCGGCTTCCACATTCACCGGCCAGCAGCGTGATTATTTTTTACTTTTTATACAAGCTTAAAAAACGGCTCGCCGATGCGCCGCTCATGACAAGAAGCGGAGCGTTCATTCGAGACCCAACAAAATTCCGGAACTTTGCCTTCCAGTTCCTTTAGAGGTGTATATGAAAACTTATCTGAAAACTAGTTGTTGGTTTAACCGAAATCGTCTCCTTTCACATCTGCGCAAACTAAAAATCAAACAACCTCTGCGCAGAAGTTTTTGCGCACTCGCAATTGCCGGTGCGTCATTAACGTTGCCGAGCGCTGAAGCTGGCGGACCGGAACACCCCGTACCTGTAAACGGAACTTTTAATTCCTGTTACCATTTCGCCAATGTTCAACAAGCCAGTCCAAACATGATTGAGACTGTTTACACCTTCAGCATCGATTCAGCGGTTACTGGCACCTTCACCGGATCTCTCGTACTTACTGAGCGGGATGTAATTCATCCCGGCGGTTCTATAACGTTCGAAGGCAGTGGGTTCTTATGGTCTGAGTGTGGCACGCTCCGATTCACTTATGCAGGCACAGGCTACGCTCAGACCGGTTCCGAAGATGCGCATTTTGAAGCTGACCAAGGGACGGGCTGTTATGCTGGTATGTATGCGGACGGAACGTTTCAGGGTAACGTGATTGGCCCCAGTCAGGGATGCGACATTACGTGGGCGGGCACTTATAAGGGATTTATGCACGGCGGGCGTTAATTCATTAGTGAGATTCTGTTGGCCCCTAAGTCGGCCGGACATCGCGCGCCGAAGCTTAGCCGCATGTGCAAGAATTTGCGCACTTTACCTGGGAAAACGCGATTGAATTGAAGCGCGACGAAAAGCAAAGAAACCCAAAACGTCAATTTTAAATCCGTTGCGCTTGCCATTTTTCGCCGCATCGGTGGTCGCGGTTGCAGAACCCGTAGCAGATAGCGGTCCGCCGGGAGCCACTCGCCGCTCGAACATCTGACGCGAATCAGGTCGCCCCGCCCTTGCCGTAGTCCAAGTGGCATGACCTGCCTGCTTTCCGTGCGCTACTGCATAATGCGGGTAGTCTTTTGTGACCGTTCTGACTTCGGATCAGAAGGTTGTGGGTTCGAATCCCTCCAGGCACGCGATTTTTTATGATTTGTCGCCGTTATGTCGCCTTTAAATCTACATTGACCCTGAGAGCGCGAGATAGTGGAAGGCAGCGCTGCGCTGCAAAGTCGGGTGGATAGGAAAAATCGCGCAAGACGCGGGCATTTCAGGCGCGGCATTAAAAAGCCGAATGATGGATGCCAGTTTAAACGCGGTTGATCTGGCGTGGTCGAATCCAGTCGTTAGGGACCTCAGAAACCAGAACTTCGTATGCGCCCGGCTTAATTTTCGAAAGCTCTGCAGTGTATTTCCGCACGAACGAATCGAATTCTTGGTCGCAATGTGCGACGAAGTGAGAGCATAGGTCTTTGACTTTTTGTCGGGTGTCGCGGTCTATCTCAACGGTGATCGACGTATGCAGATCGAAGCCGTTATTGTCGAAGTTAAGCAAAAGGATATTGGGTGTTTCCGTGTGTCCTGGCGCTGGCGTCGCATCTTTGTGCCCAATCACCTTATTACGCATGTTTAAAAGGTCGTGATGCGTAGTGAGCAAGTGAGCAGGCGGCGAAACGTTCCCGAGTGGGACAACTGTTTGACGCGGGGCAACGCGCGACTGGGTGAACGGTCGGCCATAGGCTGCTATGACAGCGCAAACCAATGCGGATGTCAGGTCTCCATCGGAGCTGACGCCGTCCATTTTATCGAGCCAGCGATCGGCTTCGAGAAGTGAGGAGCGGGAATAAGCAATGGTCCAGAGTTTCTTTAGGTCGTCAAAGGTGGGGCGCATGAAACAATGTCCGCCAACGAACACTCGCCACCAAAGAAAACTCCAGTCCCAACTTTCGGTCTTTATGACCGCGCCCGTCGTTCCGTGGTGGTTGCTAGGAAGCCTAGTGTTAGAGACTCCGCTGAGTCGCTTCTGCAAAACCCTGTATCTCGGTTCAAACTCTCTAGCTGTTTGAACACTTTTGGTGTCGAATGAGTCTAAGTTCCGATCAGAAGAGTTAGTGGTTCGAATCCTCCGGGACGCGGGGCGCACCCTGAACAAGCGGCGACTAGGGCGACGCGCGCGCGAAATTCTCGCAAAACCGTGCATGAAAGTTGACTTTGCGCCAAAACAGCTTATATTTCTGTCAAGGTTGATCGCGAGGTAATACTCGGGGACAAAATCCTAGATCAACAACGTTCTTCCCAAGGCGGTTTAGCAGGTAGAAGATCCTGCAAGTCTTGGCGAAGCCGTAAGATTTAAGATAGCTAACATAATAGTAGTTCTGCAGCCGCCAAGTGGCGGCAGGCTAAGGCAGGCGAGCGCGTCGTCAAACTTCCGGTGCGCCAAAAGAACTACTTACGCATCCCGTTGATGCGGCAACGTAACCTTTGTTTCCTCCATTGGGAGGGAAAGGATCGCCATGTTAGCTATTACAAAAGTTCGCGAGACTTCAAAAACACTCGCACCAGAAGTTCGGTCAGGTACAACAGCATCAGAGCAGCCACTCAGCCGCCATTTTCTTTCAAAACAAGAATTGGCTCTAACTATCGGGGTGTCACCCCGAACCATCGATTCATGGACGTCGCAGAAGCGGATTCCGTTTCTTCGGCTTTCAGCGAGACTCATCAAGTTCAACTTGGAGCGAGTTAAAACAGCACTCGCGCGCTATGAAGTAAAAGAAGTGGGGGCACGATGAGCGAGCCTTCACTCAACACACAGCCGCTGCCCGGAGCCGAGGAGAGCGCTCAAACTAATCGTCCAATCCTCGTGTCTTACGTAAAGAGCGCCACTGACACCGCGACGCGAGATTACGACGCGAAAGAAATTATCGAGCAAATCCGCACCGATAACCACCTGCGCGACGAAATAACCGAAATCCGAGACGAGTATTGGCGCGTGATGGCGGCGACGAACAACGACCGTAAAGCGGCCAAAAAAGCAGTCGGTAACCGTAAAAAGAGGCTACCAGGTGCGACGTGGTCGGGCAAATTCAGTCGTCGGAAGCAAGATGCGCTACTGCAACATTCGGGTTTACTCTGCGCTGATCTCGATGAGTTGGGACGCGACAAAGTGGCCGAGGTCCGCGCAAAACTCCAAAAAAGTGTGCATTTGTGGGCGCTCTTCCCTTCGCCAACCGGCGATGGACTGAAGGCCATATTTCGCGTCCCAGCCGATCCGGCAAAGCACAAAGAAAGCTTTCGCTCTGTCAAAAAACACGTTCACGACTTAACCGGCTTGCCAATTGATGAAGCCTGCTCGGATGTATCGCGACTCTGTTTTTTGAGTCATGACCCAGGTGTCTGTCTCAATGAGAAAGCCGTTGAATTGCCGCCTCTAGTCGAAACGGAGAGCCGTGAGAATCCAGTTCCTCCACCAGTATCGGATGCGAAACTTGAAGCGCGTCGCCGCATTACAGAGGACGTGTTAGGGCGCCATGTTCGTTGGGACGGTACCAGCGGCTACTGCACCTGCCCAGCCCACGACTTGCACACCAGCGGCGATGGTGATCGCGATTGTGAAGTCTACCTGGATCGGGTCCCAACGATTCACTGTTTTCATCAGAGCTGCCTAGGCATTATCGCAGGTATAAACCACGAACTTCGGTCGCGCATTCGAAAGGCAGAGGGGATGTCCAAGCCGGAACCCGTAGTGCGCAAGCTTCTAGATTTGGAGCGCGCAAGCACTGACGACCCGAACACGTTGCTTGGAAACCGCTTCCTTTGCCGCGGCGGCGGTCTGACGTTCATCGGCTCCGCGGGCATCGGAAAAAGCACGGCAGTGATCCAAATGGCCATTTCGTGGTCCGTGGGCAGAGCCTGTTTCGCCATCACCCCCGCGCGGCCTCTGAAAATTCTCTACATCCAAGCGGAGAATGACGAGGGCGATCTATGCGAAATGCGTGACGGAGTTTTGGAACATCTCGAATTGAGCGACGAAGAACGAGAAACACTCAAAGATAATTTTGTCTGTGTGTTCGAGTCGTCGCGCACAGGGGAAGAATTAATCGGAGCGATCGGACTGTTGCTGCAACAGCACTCTCCCGATCTGCTAGTCCTCGACCCTGCGCTAAGTTACATCGGCGGTGACGTAAATCAGCAGGAAATAGTCGGTCGTTTTCTCCGCAATCTTCTAAATCCTCTGTTGCAGACGAATGCTTGTGGTGCGCTCGTCGTCCATCACACGCCCAAGCCAAGTGGCGACCGCGATGGAAGAAGGAAAAAGATGGCAACCGATTTCGCGTACGCGGGCGGCGGCTCGGCCGAGTGGGGAAACTGGCCGCGTGCGATCTTAGTCCTAAGCGCAAAAGATGATAACGGCTTGCGCGAGCTTCGAATCGCCAAGCGTTTTCGGCTCGACTGGAAAGATGCCAAAGGTAGTCCCACCGCGACGCGACTATTGCGTCAAAACGCCGAAGGGGGCAGCCTGTTTTACACCGAGCTTTCTGCGAGCGAGTCAATGCTGATGAGCGATAAATCGTCGCCTGCCGACAGAGTTCTGCACTCCGATATTCTGCCAGAACCTGGAGAGGACGTTGAGAAAAAAATGCTCATCGCCAGGATTACGGAAAGGAAAATTTGCGGTCGAGATAAAGCGATGAACGAGGTCCTTCCCTCATTGATTGACCGAGGCTACTTGGAAGAGAAAGAGGTCGCGAGGAGGACCGGCAGACCTGCAATTCACCTTGTTCGGACAAGCAAAAAGCCAAACGTAATGTCGTTTGCCGGTCCGGCCGCCAATAGTACTGACGGAGTTGGTCCTATCCCAAATGCTAGTTAGTACTATCTCGCTCTGGCCGCGCGGGGGGCTGTTACTACTAATGACACCCTTTAGGGTGTCAGTAGTAACAACCTACCCCGGCGGAAAGAATTTCAATTGTAGGGCATCGATTTCGGCTGCACGGGCTGGGGCGATGCGATTCCGACCGTGCCAATGAATTCCAAACCAATATCCAACTAGTATGAATAACCAACCAGACAAACGCCCCCGCGGCGCCCCCCTCCGGCCGCACCCACCCGAACTCAAGGAACGCGGCTACCAGCTCTACGAACAAGGCAAATCGAATCCCGAGATCGCCAACGCGCTGGATATCCCCGTGTCAACGCTCGCGCGGTGGTCATCCAAGGGAAAATGGAAGCTTCGTAGGCAGTTGGCGAGTCGCCCTGGAATTGAGCTGGGTGCTCTGACACCGACAGATCAAGACATTCTCGACGAAATATCGCAGCTCACTTTCGAGGAAAAGCAGGCGCTCTATGACGAAATGATGTCCGACCACGCACTGCGTGTCGCTTACATCGTCAAAGGTTTGTCGCCACAGGGGGTGGTAGTTAACGCCGATAAGATCAAAAAGTTGGACGAAACAGCACGCAAAGCTCTCAAGCTCGAATCCGACAAGCCGCGCCCTCTTATTAATATCGCGCTTCTGTCGTACGGGACGGTTAAAGAGGCGAAAGTTGTCAGCGACGTGCCAGCGCCAGACGCGCTCACCTATGAAGCGGATACGGGATGCAAACCCGTCTCCCAGTCTGCCGAAGATGCCGCCGCCATCGCCCCGGAGCCTAGCCCAGGACCCGCTTTCCCAGCGCCACCGATCGCTCCAGGTGCTGGTTTATAAGGCCGTTTTCTCAAAAAGTGGCAAAGACATACAAATTAGCCATTAAAACGCGTTTTCCGGGGCTATTGGACTACTCTAAATGGCCGAGAAAATAATGCAATCAATGGTTTGCGAGTTGTTTATCTTCGTTGCAAAACATCCGGCAAAAGCTAAACGACCCTTGTTTTGGTTGTCACTTTGTGACAAAAACTGCCACAAACTAGCCAGCGTCTTCGCGAAAACTGCCAGCAGCTAATTTCGCGAATAGGGTTGCGACGTAAAGCGTTCCGATGGGGGGCTGCGCGAGCTTGCACAGGTGGGAATCGAACCCGCATCTAAAGGTTTTGGAAACCTAAGCACCGGTTTCGTAAACCGCAGGCCACGGGTTCGATCCCGTTGTCGGCTCCACTCTCAAACGGCGATTACAGAGGGTGTTGGCAATTTCGACACCGGGTGTGCAAGCTGGCGCATCGCTGTTCATCAGTGGGCATGGCGCGTGTCTGCGGGTTGTCCAAGAAAATCACCGCAGATTGATTCGAATTTATTTCTTGATTTGGAAACGGCAATCGAGCGCACGAGAGAAGACTGTTCGCCGCTAAGATTTTTTGGTGCTCCTTGCTGGTTCTGCGTGCGCGAGTATGGTGATCCAGTCTAACAGGCTCAGCCTGTGGCTGATCTTGTTATCATTAGACGGCACTACGTATGCCAGGAAAGATAGAACCTATCCCGAATCAAGTGTTCGTTGGACTTCCTTGGAAGAACGTTAGGCGGAAGTATGAAAATGCCATCGGGTGGTTGCGCATTCGGAGTCCCCTTAGCTTTGCCATCGTTGGACGGGATTCCACTCAGGACGCGCGAGATCTTCTTGAGCTTATAAAGACGAAAATTGACTCCTCCAGCTATGCCATTTTCGATGCGACCGGTGGAAACGCAAATGTCTCGCTGGAGTATGGGTACGCGGAGGCTCGCGACGTAAAAAGGGCGCTTTATCTGTCTGCGCGCAAGACATCGACGACGTTACAGGATCAACCGATTATTTCCGATCTGGCCGGCAAGACTAGGCAACATTACAAAAATGAAACTACGCTAAGGCGATTGCTGTCCACATTTTCGACAGCTCACACATACACCAAACGGTTCGAAAAATTCTTAGGCAGCGAATTCCGGCGTGCTTCGAAGGGAAAAAAGAAGCGTGGAAGAGCTTTAGCGCTCAAGATCATTCATGCGTGTGATAAAGAGCAATTAGTGCGGAGGGATGATGTAGTTCAGGAATTGCTGGCTGATCAAAACACATACCAAAGAGACGAAATAGACAACATGATAAGGCACCTTCACAGGGTCGGACTCATTTACATTAAGAGAGGCAGATACTCCACAATTGAAATAGCATGACACTGCCGGCTCGCGGTATGGCAATCGAGCGGAAGGATGCGTTTACAAAGCGATACGCCTAACCAATCGCTACAGGCTCTTAATCGTTAGGGTGCTCACGCTACAAGTCGTGATATGACCTGGACAAAGAAATCGGCGATCAAAGAACTTAACAGCCTGATCGACCAAGCTGGGAAGTTGCGGGCGTCATACAAGGGCTCTCAAGAGTTCGTCCGTTGGTATATGCGTGCGACGACGGTTCTTGAAGAGATATTCGGCCAGCAATCGAAGTATTACGCCACCTTCCACATTCTGAAGTTCGAAACAACCGGCAGCTTCTTTGTTCAGGGCTGGGATTTGGATGCTCAGATTGCCCGCAAGAATCAACAGGGCTTTGTTGGCCATTTAGGGACTGCGATTGGATTATTTCAGTCGGCGATCGACGCTCTTGAGAGGAGGTCGTTGGACGAGGTGTATGAGGGCAAGGATACGCCGCCGGAATCGAGTGCATTGCTGAAGTTGCTTAACCTGGCCGAGAGGAAGCTTCGAAAGGTGATTCGGCAGCCGCCTAAACGCGAGAAGGAAGTCCAAGATGCTTTTGAAAACCTTCTCATTGGTGCGGAGATCGAATACAAGCGTGAACTTCCAGTGATCGAATACTCGTCGAAGACGTATATTCCGGACTTCACTTTCGGTCGGCTCAATCTCGCTCTCGACATAAAGCTTTGCGGCAGAGACAATCGCGAGAAGGCGATTATTGCCGAGATCAACGACGACATCATGGCGTATAAGACCCAGTTTAGGAACCTGCTTTTTGTGATTTATGATATTGGGATGATTCGCGACGAGGACTTATTCGGGGACTCCTTCCAGAAGGCTGATGATGTCATGATCAGAGTCGTCAAGCACTAAGAAAACAGATTCTATCCGCTGGATTAAGAATCGAAGTGTGATTTATGGTGCAACAAAATTTGTGTCACCCCCGATAGGTAAAGAATGAGTAGATTCGTGATTACTCGACGATTCTGAATCGCTTTGAGTCCCGCTTGTCATTCCAAGATTCTCGCGATCAAGCGAAGCTTGGGTGCGTTCAGCCGCGCGAGCGACTCGATCAGTCAGCCACGCTGTGAAGAAGATCGTTCCATTCGCAATCCAATGCTCTTTTTAAGCGGCAGAGGACGATGAGAGATGGATGGGCAACGCCCGTCTCAAGTTTCTGTAAATACCTGGCATGGATGTCTGCGCTTTCCGCCAGTTGTTCTTGAGTCAATCCTCGCCCGCAGCGGATCCGAGCCAAATTGCGGCCGAATTTAGCAAGCGGTTTAGCAGCAGTTTTCACTCCGAGAATGCTGCAATCCAGCATTCCCGATTGAGTGTTTTCTCACCACGCCCGTAATGGGCGTGTTTTTTGCTTCATGGGGATGACACGAAGCCCTCGCAGCCGGTGTGAAAAACCCGTCTTTATTATGAAAGAACAAATTCTGAAGTTCCTCGCAGAAATCGGCGAATTCATCGCACAGCGTTGCATCGAAACTGGAGTGCGTCTCTAAAAGCCCCGTTAGGGTGTTTCCGATTGGCGTCTCGTAGAACGAGCAATGAACATGACAGAAGAAAAGTCAGAAAGCCATTTTGAAATCTACTCTCGTTTTGATTACGGGAACAACCCCGCATTTGACGAACTTGTAAAGAATTACACTTCTGAGGTGTCAGGAGACCATGCTGCTGGTAGGCCCGTCATCCCCTTCACCGAGTATGTCATGGCTTGGGTTGCGGAATCGAATCAGGCCTATTCTCACGCTGACTTTGTAGCCGCCATACAACGTAACACAGCTACGATCAGATGGTTGGTCGAGCCATACAAAATGATCCGAGGACGCGGTGGACACGTTTTTGGCATTCTCACACTGCTGTATCAAGCTGCCCCGCTTGTTATCTTTTCAATATGCGCATACATGACGCGCAATTGGTGGCTCTTACTTGGAACAATGCTGTCTTACAAAGCATCCGGCTTCGCGGCGCGCAATTATAACGCCAACACCAAAGCACGCCCAAACAAGTTTTTTGCCGGTTTTCTACTCTTCTTACTTTCTGCTACTGTTGCGTTTTGGTTTTATACAGGTTTCCACGGATATTTGTTTTGGCCATTTGCCGCGTTGTGGGGTTTTACTTTTTACATTTTAGCCGAGTTGGCGCAGATGACTAATCGACTCGATCACTCATAGACATTCCCGACCTCTATTATAACGCGATAGCCGACAACAGATTCCTAATAGAGCATTGAACCTCCGCCGCTTCGCTTGCCTCGCCAAGGCACGTTGTATGCTCCTAAGCAGTAGTTTGCGGTGAAAAAGCTCGTTCTGATTTTGTTCGTCTGCATAGCGGCGACGGCTCACGCTGCCCAGCCGCCGCAAGTAATCGACTTGGAGATCGGGCAGGCACTTGATCTATCTAAACTCGGCGGCCCCGATGTGCAGATCGCTATTACATCCGCAGACTCATCTACCGTGTCCTTTGTGACAGTAGATTTTGATCGGATGACAGTCATTGTTACTGGAGGTAACGGAGGATCGCGGCCAACTAAGCTGAAGCATCAAGCCGCGATAACCGGCGAATCGACTTTACTTTTCCGCCGGAATGGAATGACTGTTTTTTATGTTGGTTCCGGGGAACGTATCAATCATGTGGTTTGTAACATTGTGACAGAACAGGATTCAAAACGAGATCAGTAATGTCATTCACGCTGTTCGCTTTTCACGCCTATCAGGGTGAATTGAAGGATCAGCAAGGCTCGCTAACCGAGCTTATGGCGTCGCTAAAACCGCCGCGCGTGCGCAGCCATTGACGCCTACGGCGGGCTTGGATTCTGACTGCCGGCGAAAAGGTCACCTAGCGATCTACCCGCGTCGTCGTCCTCGTCCGCTTCGCTTGACACAAAAACCCGCTCGTTCTCGCCAGCGTTTTCCCAGCAAGGGTTGCCAACAACGCCTGAAAACGCGCCGGCTTCGAGTTTCTCTTGAATCAGCTTTTCGGCCGCTTCCTCACTGTCTGCTTCGACATAGAAGTCGGCATAGCAGGGAACATCGTAAGCGTAAGAACAGAAAAACTTAGCCATGTGAAATCTCCTCTTGGATTCTATGGGTTGTCATCAAGTTCGGCGTGCGAATAAAAGCCAACAGTCGCGTCGCCGCCTGTCATCACGTTGAGCCAGAAGATTCCGTTTTCGCCCTCGTCGTCTTTGGCTCGCAACTTGCGCGCCTGGGCATCGCGTCGCGCTTCGGAAGTGTAGGCGCCGTACAAGAAAGGCTCCACATCTGCGTGAATCTCCAAGACATAGTATTTCATGGTTTTAACTCCAAGCGTTCGCATTTAATCCACTCCTCCTCGCGTCCATCGAGTCCGCGCTGCTGTCCAAGAGCCAAGCTCGGTGTTGCGATAGACGCGGTGCCATTCCTTTCCGAGGTTTAGGGCCGCGTGTTCGCGCGTTGCGCGGTAGGTGAAACCGTCACGAATAGCTGCCGGGAAAACGCGACCATCGGAAAGCGTCTGCGTTCCGCTAACGTAGCGCCGCTCCTCGTGTTGGTGGCGCACAGTTCCTCGCGCCCATAGTTCGCCGCCGTGCTCGACAACGAAACAGCGGTGACAGTTTCCGAGCGCGTCGCCTGTCGAATCCTTTGGCCGCGGCAAGCTGTCGATCTTTACTTGGCCCAAACGCGGCAGATTCAGCATTCGGGCCAGATCGCGATCTGTCTTAATCTCGGTCGCAATGAAAAACCATTCACCCTGCCGCAGCACGGTCGCGCCTTTGGCCTCAGCTTTGCGCACCTCGCGCGGCTTTAGCAAAGCGAATGCTTCGCGGATCGACTTCGCGGGCAAAGAAAGTTCGCTGACGAAATAGGAACCCTCATCAATCGCGCTGAGTAAATAGCGCCCGTCAAGGTGAATCAGGCAGGCGGCGACGACGTGCCAAACGCCGGAGACAAAACCGTTTTTCTCAGGCTGCGATCTATCAGGGAAAAACGCGCCCTGCGTTGGCGGTGCAAAAACTTCGCCGCGCTCGTATTCGCCAAGCTCGCTATTCCACTTTCCGAGCCGATAGAAGGTGCCGGTTTCTTTCTCGCGCGTTATGTAAACTCGTGTGTCCTCTGCAAAATCGAGCACGTTCTCTGCGCGCAGTGGTGACAGATCGATGCCCGCAGCGGCGAACGCGGAAAAGCTAACAGTTGGCCCTGCACAAAGTTCTTGGACTTCGGCTTGTTGGCGCGAGGTGGTTTGACTGGCGCGGTCGCCGTTTTTCAGAAAAAAACTTTTACTGTCACGTTCGCCCAAATAGTGCACGAGTGCGAAGTGTGGGCCGTAGGAATACAGCGTGTTGCTTTCACAGTAGATGCGAGCGCCTACGAACCCATCGCCTCCAAACCCTGACGAAGAGGAGAGGTAACTACGAGCGCCGCGCCATTCAACGGCTCCGCTCTTGCGAGGATTTGGAATCCGCCCTGCAAATCGACTGACAATTTCGTGTGTGTTCATGATCGTTTCCCCTTTTAGCGGTGGCAGTTACGCGATTTGAAAACCCTCGGCTTGGAGAGCCTCGGCGAGATCGGCTGCATATCGTGGCTCAACGACAAGCGCACCGCCGAACCATTGCGCCTCTTCGCTCACGTTGCCGCGCAGATGGTTTTCGCTCAGCGCGTTCTGTGGATCGAAAAGAAAAATCGACCCGTGGTTTTCGATTCTGAAATCAGATTTGTTCATGTCTATTAGACAGTTGAGAATTTTTCTTTTCGTCACCCCTCGTGCTTCAAGGCGTTTGGGCATCATGCCTCCTACGCCATCGACCGACGACTTTAAGGGGAACAAACGGGCGAGACTACTTGCTGGCGAGGTCACACTTAGAAGCCAGCTTGTGCGCACTGCTGTAAGGCAACGCAAGCTTCCGTGCGACCGCCGCGACGCTATCCCCGCCCGCAATCAGGTCGCGCACGCGCGCTAAGTGTTTAGACAACGTGGACGGTCGACCTAGCCGTGCGCCACGCGCTCGCGCAGCTCGCAAACCAGCGTTGACACGCTCTCGAATTATCTCGCGTTCGAACTCAGCCACAGCCATCAAGATGTTTAGCTGAAACTGACTCGCTGGATTCGAAGCGGTGGTGTCGATGCCTTGCTGTGGGACTACAAGCGCCGCGCGATGCGCCGTCATTTCGCCAACAAGCTGCGCAAGATGCGGCAGCGAGCGTCCTAGTCGATCCAATTTGTAAGCGACAACCGCGTCAATTCGCCCGCGTCGAACATCGCGCATCAGCGCATCGAGACCTTTGCGACTGAATTTCGCGCCGGACGATGTGTCCGAATATTCAACTAAATCTGTCCAGCCGCGCCGCGCGCAGTATTCCCGAAGTTCTACAGCTTGGCTATGCGTTGTTTGTCGATCCGTCGAAACTCGAAGGTAAAGGGCAATTCTCATATCAACTAGACGGTCGAGCTTTCACTTTTCATTTGTTTTGTGTTAGCAGAAACCGAGCGGTTCCTTCCCTCGTGCGCTCCCAAATATTGTTGAAGGGGATTTATGATAGTGGAAGGGATGGGAGGGGTGATGGGTCTCCCCCTACCCCCCTTTTTCCGGGCGACGCCGATCGCGCGAGGCTGGGTTCCAAGAATTGTACCAAAATCGAATTTGCCACAACGGCGCGGCGCGCGGCGGCGCGATGAGATCGCCCCCCCCAGTAACTCCGTATTATTTAGTGATTGGTCGGCGCTATCTGGAAGATTTCTTTGAGACAATGGGCCATTATGCGGCGCACATGATCCAAAACACGCGCACAGGCGTGGCTACCGCTCCTCGCAACCTTCCTAGTTCAGCCCATAAACTTCGACCAGGGCGACGCCGATCGTGTTGTTCTTGCCGCGCACGATTGCGGTGTAATTTCCCGGCGCTAGCGTCCGCACGATGTCGCTCTCCCGATCATCACCAGGCACTAAGGCGTGGTAAAGGTCCTGTCGCCGCCGAGCCTGTTGCCGGCGCTGTTGGTGGCGATGATTCGGAAATGATAAACGGTGTCCGCACTTAAACTGCTGATGTTGGCAGCGATGTTCCGATACGTGTTCCCAGTCTGACTCTGCATGGAGCTCGTGTGCCCATAGTTGGTCGTCGTGCCATACTGGAAAGAGACACTCGTGGTCAACCCATGCGGATCGAGTGAGCCATTGAGCGTTGCTGAAGAACTAGCTACATTGGTTGCCGGGCTGGTCGTGACGACGGGAGGCCCGGTCGCGGCAAGCGTGGTAAAGGTCCTGTCGCCGCCCAAACTGGTGCCGGCGCCGTTGGTGGCCACGATTCGGGAATGATAAATTGTGTTCGCATTTAAACTGCTGATGTTGGCACTGATATTCCGGTACGTGCTCCCAGTCTGAGTCTGGGAGGGCGTCGTCGATCCGTAGGTGGTCGTTGTGCCATACTGGAAGTGAACAGTCGTGGTCAGCCCATGAGGATCGAGCGAGCCATTGAGCGTGGCTGAAAAACTAGCGACATTGGTCGCCGAGCTGGTGGTGACGACTGGAGGCCCGGTCGCGCTAAGCGTGGTAAAGGTGCTGTCATTGCCGTATCTCGTACCGGCGCTATTCGTAGCGACAATTCGGACATGGTAAACAGTACCCGCATTTAAACTGCTGATGTTGGCACTGATATTCCGGACCGTATTCCCAGTCTGAGTCTGGACGGGGGTGGTGGACCCATAGCTGGTCGTGGTCCCGTACTCGAAATAAACGCTTGTGGTTAGCCCGTTGGGATTGACCGTGCCGTTGAGTGTGGCTGAAGAACTTGTTACATTAGTTGCTGCGTTAGTGGTGACGATCGGGGCGCCAAAGGTCATGTCGTCGCCGTAACTGGTCCCGTCATTGTAGGTTCCGACGATCCGGAAATGATACGTCGTGTTCGGACTTAACCCGGTGATATCGGCACTGACACTTTGCGTCGTGCTCCCAGTGTAGCTCTGGCTGGCTGTGGTGGACCCATAGCTGGTCGTGGTCCCGTACTC
>JBAQJG010000476.1:0-1597 GCA_049300145.1 Chthoniobacterales bacterium
CATCAATGCGCGGTCGGCGTTAAGCATGTTTTCGTAAACGGTGTGCAGGTACTGAAGGACGGTGAGCACACCGGCGCGAAACCGGGTCGCGCGCTTTGGGGGCCGGGAAAGAGATAGATGGATCGGCCCCGAACGCTTTCGGGGGCGATGTCAATTATTTGCGGCTTCGCTGCCTAATCTAACATCGAGCAAGGGACTGCTCGATCCACCACACGCGCTTTGGGGGCCCCGGAAAGAGATAGGTGGATCGACCGCTCCGTCGGGCGATGCTAAAATTAAGTGCGGCTTTGCCGCCATTAATTAACATTGAGCTCGCCGATGGACGAGTCCGTCCGACTGGCGGACAAGGGACTGCTCGATCCACGACACAGGCGCTGTGAGGCCCCGGAAATTGCAGGGGGGGTCAATACAAGTCGGCATCGCGCGAACTGCGACGGTCCGAGAGCGGCGTCTACAATATGATTGCGCCCCGGTTGAAAACGGAGCGCGCGGGGGCGAGGTTTATGTCCCAATGGATCCGATTCGCAGTATCAAATTGAGCTGGTTGCATGGAGCATTGCATGACGTGACGCAAGAATTGGCGCGTTCGCGATTTTCCTTCGCGCCCCACCGTTGGCGACCGGCAATTAACGCCTATCGCTGCAAAAGTTGTATCCGTATTTGCGTCGATCTTGCCGGTGTGGACCGATCGCGGATCGATCTGACGGTCGAGCCCCTACGCGTGGTCATTCGCGGCTCGCGCGACGTGCCGGAGCCGACCCACGCGGAGGGGCGCGCGATGCAGTTGCTGGCAATGGAGATCGATTACGGGCCGTTCGAACGCGAAGTGCATTTGCCAGCAGAGGTGGAAATCGAAGAGGTGCACGCTGAGCAACGCAACGGGTTGCTTTGGATTTATGTGCCGTTGAAATCATGAGCGAGGAACAAATCAGCGCGTTGCAGCAAGGAAGCGGCCCGAAGCCGGAAGGGGCAGGCGTAGTGCCAGGTGCCGGCGTGGACGATGAATCGCTGCGAATCCCAGAGACACTCTCAATCCTGCCGGTGCGCAGTTTCGTGGTTTTTCCGGGAACGATTGTGCCCCTCAACGTCCAGCGGCCCGCATCGATCAAGCTACTCGATGAAACCCTGCCCCTGACGAAGGTGATCGGGCTGTTGACGCAGCGGGATGAGAAGAAGGAAGACCCGGAGCCGCAGGATCTTTATTATGTCGGCACAGCCGCACTCGTACTCAAGCTGCTGCGGCAGGCGGAGGACCATGTGGTCGTCCTCGCCCAGGGACTTCGCCGATTTTCCATTCGTAAGATCGCCGCGACGCATCCGTTTTTGCGCGCGGAAATCGATCTGCCAGAATCCGTGTCGCCGCCCGCCAGTAAAGAATGGGAAGCGACTTTCAGGAATTTGCGCGATTCGGCGGCGAAACTTCTCGAGCTGACGGCGGAGGCGCCGGAGCAAGCGCGTGCAATGGTGCTCAGTATCGATAATCCGGAACAACTTGCCGATTTCTTGGCGCCAAATTTGAACGTCAGCGTCGGGCAAAAGCAGGCAATTCTGGAAGAGCTCGATGTAGAAAAACGGGTGCGCGCCGTGCAAACGAGCA
>JBAQJG010000477.1:0-1704 GCA_049300145.1 Chthoniobacterales bacterium
GTTTTCCCGCGCGCGCCGATCAGGACTTGGACACTCGGGCCAAAGATCCCAAACAATGGGTCATGCAACAAGGCGACGACGCCAACACGCGCTATTCCAAGCTCAATCAGATCAACTCATCCAATGCTGGGAAGCTGCAGGTAGCCTGGACGTTTTCGACCGGCGTGCTTCGCGGTCACGAAGGCGGACCGCTGGTGGTCGGCGACGTGATGTATGTGCACGCGCCGTTTCCGAATACGGTCTACGCGCTCGACCTGAACAATGAGGGCAAGATTCTCTGGAAGTATGAACCCAGACAGGATCCCAACGTCATCCCGATCATGTGCTGCGACACCGTCAATCGCGGCGTCGCCTACGCCGACGGCAAGATCTTCCTGCATCAGGCCGATACGACCCTGGTCGCGCTCGACGCCAAGACTGGTGCCAAGGTCTGGTCGGTGATGGATGGCGAGGCCGGCAAGGGCCAGTCCGGCACCGACGCTCCCTTCGTATTCAAGGACAAGGTTCTGGTCGGTGTTTCCGGCGGCGAGTTCGGTGTCCGCGGCTGGGTCAGCGCCTACAACATCAAGGACGGCAAGCTGGCCTGGCGCGGCTTCTCGGAAGGGCCAGATTCCGACACGCTGATCGATCCCGTCAAGACCACGGCACTCGGCAAGCCGGTCGGAGCGGATTCATCGACCTCCACCTGGCAGGGCGACCAGTGGAAGATCGGCGGCGGCGCCACTTGGGGCTGGTACTCCTACGATCCCGAATTGAACCTCGTCTATTACGGGTCGGGCAACCCCTCGACCTGGAATCCGGTGCAACGCCCCGGTGACAACAGGTGGTCGATGTCGATCTGGGCCCGCGACCTCGATAGCGGTGCGGTCAAATGGATCTACCAGATGACGCCGCACGACGAATGGGATTTTGATGGCGTCAACGAGATGATCCTGACCGATCAGACCGTCGGCGGTACGCCGCGAAAGCTGCTCACCCATTTCGACCGTAACGGCTTCGGCTACACGCTCGATCGGGTCACCGGCGAATTGCTGGTCGCCGAAAAGTTCGATCCGGTGGTGAACTGGGCCACCAAGGTCGACATGGACAAGTCGTCCAAGACCTATGGTCGTCCGCTGGTGGTCGACGCCTATTCGACGCAGCACAACGGCGAAGACACCAACTCCAAGGGCATCTGCCCGGCGGCGCTCGGCACCAAGGACGAACAGCCGGCGGCCTATAGCCCGGACACGCAGCTGTTCTATGTGCCGACCAACCATGTCTGCATGGACTATGAGCCTTACAAAGTGTCCTACACCGCCGGTCAAGCCTATGTCGGCGCGGCGGTTGCGATGTATCCGCCCAAGGGCGATGCCAACATGGGCAACTTCATTGCCTGGGACGGCAAGACCGGCAAGATCGCGTGGTCCAACAAGGAGGCATTCTCTGCGTGGGGCGGCGCGTTGGCAACGGCCGGCAACGTGGTGTTCTACGGCACGCTCGAAGGCTACCTGAAGGCGGTCGACGCCAAGACGGGCAAGGAACTCTACAAGTTCAAGACCCCGTCCGGCATCATCGGCAACGTCATGACCTACGAACATGGCGGCAAGCAGTATGTTGGCGTGCTGTCCGGCGTCGGCGGTTGGGCCGGCATTGGGCTGGCGGCCGGTCTGCTGCAGCCTGAGAACGCCGCTGCCTGGCATGGCGCGGTCGACCAGGGCAAGC
>JBAQJG010000478.1:0-2384 GCA_049300145.1 Chthoniobacterales bacterium
GAAGGAAGTCGCGCTTCGGATTACGCAAATCGAGGAAGGAATCAAGCAGATCGAGGCGGAGCGGCAAGAGAATGCCCGCAAGCAAAACGAAGCAATTGCAAAATTGGAGTTGGAAAAAAAGCCGCTCCTTCAGCAACGCAACGAGGCCAAGAGCACGGTGGAGCTTTGCGAACGCGAAGTGACCGCTGTGGAACGCCGCATCGAGGCAAACGACGCGACCGACCGCGACCTGCTGAAACAGCTTTCTGAGTTGCAAGCGCTCGCTCCGCCGCCGCCGGACCTTGAAAAGCAATCGGCAAGCATCAGTGCGCGCCGTGCTCGGCTGCCGGAGGAACGTGCCGAACTTGTCCGCGCCCGTCTTGGCAGCACAGATGCATCACGTCTTGCCAAAGAGAAACTGGTCGCCGCCGAAGCAGAACTTTCCGTCGTGGAAAAAGATATCGCGCGCGTCCGGAGCGAATTCGGGACGCGCGACCGGGCCCTGAGCGAAAATAGCCGGGCACAGGAGGAAGCAGTTCGGGAAGCACGAGCGCAACACCAGACTGTCGAAGAGCGAAAAAATCCCGCTTATCTAAACATTGGACGTCATCTCGCGTCGCAAAGAATTGCGCCACCGAACGCGCCGCATCTGCTCGCGGTAGTGCACCGCCACCGGAATGCGGTGGATCGACATCTCCAGCACAGAGCGGAACTAGCGTTGCTCTCGAGCCAGATCGACAAACAAGAGCTGCGGAAATTCTACTTCAGCGTCGTTTCCGTCCTCGTTCTGCTGGCCATCATCTTGCCGCTGGTTTTTCAATCGCCGCGGCAGCGCGAATGGTTGCCACAAGAGACGGAAGTGATTTTATCGATCAATACCGACCAATTTGAACGTGATGATCTCCCGAAACATTGGCGGAAAGATCAGCCGGACACTTGGCCGAACGTCTGGTCGGGGCTTATTGGCGCGGCGGCGCAAACTCCCATGTTGAACCCGTCTCGTGACGCGACGCGGATCACGCGCGCCCTCACTACCGACGATGCGGGGAAGATGCGGGAGTTCATCCTGGTTGAAGCGCGGAGTGATGTTTCCCGCGTCATTCGCTCGGTTGAAAATGACCAGCGTTTCGAGAAGCGCGTCATCAGCGGTTTGCCGGTTTGGGAGCGGCCCGATCTTGCCGTCGCGCGCGTTGGCCCCACCACGCTGGCTGTAGGAGCCCCAACCGAAGTGGATGAATTGGTGCGTGTTCGGCTCGGCCTGAAGCCGGACCTGAAGATTACCGGCCAACTCTTTGATCGTTTTCACGCACTCGACCGTGAGAACACCCTCCGCCTGATTTCGCGCAACCCATCTGATCTTTCACGCATCTTTAATCCAATGTTCACACCTGAATTGCTTGATACTTCCCAATTGCTCGGGCTCGCGCTCAGCTTGCAAAACCCAGTCAGAGCGAAGCTGCTCTTGAAATCAAATTCGCCTGAGAGCGCCTCCCAGCTTGCGCGCAATCTGCACAACGACCCGCAGCGCTGGCTGCGCTTGCAGGATTCCGAATTGTTGCTCTACACCCAGCCGCCCGAGATTCAAAGACAAGGCACGAACCTAGAGCTGCGTTTCAGCGTGCCCGAGAATAGTGCTCGACTTCTCCTCGAGCGCATTGCAAAGACGAGCGCCGCAGGGGTGGCAGCGGCGCAATAATCTGTCAGCGATGGGACTCCTCACTGTGCGTTTTATATTTGTCATCGTTGTGGGAACGGCGTTGCGGTCTGCGCTGGCAGATGTCGATCTACCGCTGATCGACATTAAGTCGGTTGACCCGACGATCGTGATCGAGCTGCGCTACGGCGGCCCAAATAATCTCATCGGACATGCATTATATTGGCCCGGAACGCCTGCCCTTGTCCGCCCGGAGGTGGCGCAACGTTTGGCCGCCGCACAGTTGTTCCTGCGGCGCTACCAATATGGATTGAAAATTTGGGATGCGTATCGGCCCAAGTCCGTGCAGATGCGACTCTGGCGGGCGACGCATAACGAGGATTATGTCGCCGATCCCAGAGCCGGCGCTGGTTCAATGCACAGCTGGGGCGTTGCGGTCGATGCGACCTTGGCCGACGCCTGGAACAATTCGGTCAGCATGCCGACCGACTTTGACGATCTCACGCCGGCCGCGATGTGGCGTTATCAAGGCACCGATTCGGCCATCCGCGCGCATTTACGCTTGTTACAGCGCGCCATGTCCAGCGCTGGGTTCTATGGTTTGCGCACCGAATGGTGGCATTTCACGATCGCTGACTGGCAAAAGTATTTGCCGCCGGACGAGGCGAAGCGCGCTGCACAGACGTTCGGAACCCGTTGGCAGGGCAAGTTATGATCGACATCCTCCTTCGCGATCTGCGGCAACCGGAAT
>JBAQJG010000479.1:0-1601 GCA_049300145.1 Chthoniobacterales bacterium
GTGCAGGGTGATGAAATCGGCGCGCTTGAGCAGCTCTTCCAGTTCGACCTTCTCGACGCCGATATCTTTTGCCCGCTCCGGCGACAGGAACGGATCGAACGCGATCACCTTCATGCGAAGCCCAAGCGCGCGGTCGGCGACGATCGAGCCGATATTGCCGCAGCCGATCACGCCCAGCGTCTTGGCGGTGATCTCGACGCCCATGAAGCGGTTCTTTTCCCACTTGCCGGCCTGGGTTGAAGCATCGGCCTGCGGAATTTCACGCGCCAGCGCCAGCATCAGGGTGATGGCATGTTCGGCGGTCGTGATCGAATTGCCGAACGGCGTGTTCATCACGATGATGCCCTTCGCGGTGGCGGCCGGAATCTCCACATTGTCGACGCCGATGCCGGCGCGGCCGATCACTTTCAGCCTGGTTGCCTTCTCGATGATCTTCGCGGTCGCCTTGGTGGCGGAGCGGATCGCAAGGCCATCGTAATTGCCGATGATCTCGGCGAGCTTTTCCTTATCCTTGCCGAGATTGGGCTGGAAATCGACCTCGATGCCGCGGTCCTTGAAGATCTGCACGGCGGCGGGTGACAGGGCGTCGGAGATGAGAACTTTGGGCGGGGTCATTGGGCGGCTTTCCTGAAACGAGAATGTTGATGAGTGGGAGGTCGCGAGCGATGCAATCTCTTCTCCCTCTCCCCTTTCTTACGGGGAGAGGGTCGGGGTGAGGGGCTCTATCGACAGACTCGGACTCGCGGAGAGCCCCCTCGCCCGGATTGCTCAGGCGCGCAATTGCGCTGCCGAGCAATCCGACCTCTCCCCGCAAGCGGGGCGAGGTTAGAAACTCACGCCGCCTTCGGAAGCGAGGCTTTTGTCTCTGCGAACGCCCAGTCGATCCATTGCGTCAGCAGCGCAACGTCCTTGGCTTCCACCGTGGCGCCGCACCAGATGCGAAGACCGGCCGGCGCGTCGCGGTAATGCGCGAAATCGAAACCGGCGCCTTCCTTCTCGACCAACGCCACCAGCTTCTTGGCAAAATCGGCCTGCGCGTCCGGTGTCAGCGAGGTGATGGCGGGATCGACCACTTTCAGGCACACCGAGGTGTTGGAACGGATCGCCGGATCCGTTGCCAGGAAATCGATCCACGGCGTTTTCGCCTTCCAGTCGGCCAGCACCTTGGTGTTGGCGTCGGCGCGCGCGATCAGGGCCTTGAGGCCGCCGACCGACTTGCCCCAGTTCAGCGCGTCGAGATAATCCTCGACGCACAGCATCGACGGCGTGTTGATGGTTTCGCCCTCGAAAATGCCTTCGTTGAGCTTGCCGCCCTTGGTCATGCGGAAGATTTTTGGCAGCGGCCAGGCCGGCTTGTAGGTCTCGAGCCGTTCGACGGCGCGCGGCGAAAGCACCAGCATGCCGTGCGCGGCCTCGCCGCCCAGCGCCTTCTGCCAGGAGAAGGTCACGACATCGAGCTTTTGCCAGTCGAGCGGCTGCGCGAACGCCGCCGAGGTCGCGTCGCAGATCGTAAGACCCTCGCGTTTGGCGCTGATCCAGTCGGCATTGGGGACGCGGACGCCGGAGGTGGTGCCGTTCCAGGTGAAGACGATGTCAGAGGC
>JBAQJG010000480.1:0-5973 GCA_049300145.1 Chthoniobacterales bacterium
GGCTTAGGGCAACCAGCATCATGACCGTTTCGCAATGAAGCGCACGACTCTATGAAGAATTGGCTCGCTGGCAAAGGCTATTGTAGTCGTCGCTCTTTGGGCGATGCCGTGTAGATGTCTCTCGGACGCCTTACGCCGAGCTCGCTGCGGCGAGCCTGCTACAGTCGGCGGCTTATAATTCAAAAACCGTCCGCAGACGCTTCAAGAATGACGCCTTATATTCGCGGGCTTTTCCCGCCTGGTCAGCCGGGATAGTTGCATCTTTCAGAATGCCTTCGTTTTCCATTTTACGCCGGGCGAGCAGCTCGCTCAATTGCTCCAGACATTGCGGAGAATCGCGCAGCACTTCGGCCATCACTGGCTTGCTGATTTCGATCACGTAGCAATCACCTTCCGCGCGCACGGTCGCGCTACGACGTTCGCCAGTCAGGAGCGACATCTCCCCAAAACAATCGCCCGGGCGCAAACCGCCTACCCGGACGTTCGTTCCCTGTTTCACGACGGTCACATGGGCCGCGCCGCGCAACAGGATAAACAGCGACTCGCCCTCAGCGCCTTCTTCGATGACGGCCTCGCCGCGTCCGAAGTAATCCAGCTTCGAATTCTTCAACAAATTTTCGAGAAGACCGTCCGGCAGGCATTGAAAGAGCCGGTCGTTACGCAAAATGGCGCGGGCCTCTGCATGATCTTCTTGTACCAAGGATCCGACATGGCGTTCTAACTGCAGCTTGCGAATGGGGAAAGGAATGGTAAGCCGTTGCCGTTTAAGCTCGTACCACACGTTGGTGCGAACAGCGTCATTGATCTCGTTGATTCGGGCGTGATTACCCATGTAAAACTTGATCTCGTAAATGACGGCGGACTCGCTGAAATCAACCAGGAAGACTTTCACGGGCGGATGAGCCAGGACTCCGTTGGCGCTCGAAGCCGCGCGGGCCAGCACGTCCTTTACCAGATTGGGCGGCACGCGATACTCGAGCCCGACACGGATACGCATAGCGTGGACTTCGGTCGGATAATGGAGATTGACGATCGTCTGTTTGACGATCTCGTTGTTTGGAATGTCGAGATAGATGGCATCGTTCGTGCGCAGCCGGGTCGAGCGCCAGTTAATCTCCATAACTTCAGCGAAGCGCTCGCCGAGCTGTAACCAGTCACCCACTCGATAGGGCCGGTTGATCTGAAGCGACATGCCGGCGATGATCCCGCCGAAAAGATTTTGACCGGCGAAGCCGAGAATGATCGCGGCCACACCGGAGCCAGCCAGCAACCCGGTCAGCCAACGCTGGGCATGATAGCCGTACCAAAGAACGAGCAGAAGCGCGACGAGGAAAATGACACCCCCGACAACTTCACGGAGAAAATGTGGGATCGGCGTCTGCCGTTTCTTTTCGAAATAGAAATCCCAAACGTAACGATTGACCAGCGCGACGATGAAGGCCGTGCTCAACAGGGCGACGGCCGAGCCGAAATGCGTGCGCAATTGAAGCGGCACTCCGTAGGCCCAGATCGCCGCGTAAAACGCAAGCGCGAGACAGAAAAGACGGAAAAGGAGACCGAGCCGCACGCCGGCGCGGCGCTTCAGCAAACGGCCAATCGCCAGCGCGGCGAAAAATGTCCCAGTGAACACGGCTACCGTCACGGCCGCATTTTGGGTCTCGAACAAAGCGTGAAACATCTGCTGCGATTATATCAAAGAAACAGCCGCCGAAACAAGTTCTCTCCTGTGGCGGCAGGCGTGTCGCCTGCGAAAAGCAGCCACCACGCGCCGCGATTGGCCGCGCCGTGAAGCGCGAGCACGAATAGCGCGACCGCGTGCAGGAAGTGATAAAGCACCGCCTTGTTCCAGACCTCGATCATACCGTGACTTTCGATTGTTGATCTCAGGCTGTGCGCGCCAAACGCGCCGAGCGCGACCGCCAGAAAACAAAGCGCTGCGGCAAAACGAAAAAGCACGACCGGCATTTCGTTTAATATGTCATGTCGAACCCCTCTTTGTCATGTCGCGCCTAGCGGAGAATGGAGAGAGAGTCGCCGCGGACATGCTGCAGTCGCCTCGCTCTGTCGAGGCAGCTTCGACTCATTGCTTCACAGCTGTTGAGAGGGCAATCCGCAGACTGAATGAACGGGAGGGAATGAATTCACATCTCTAACTGTTTTCGTCCGCTGAGTGCGATCGCTTCCGACCGTACAACATAATCGGCGACGCCATAACGCGCGCTTGGCGGACGCTTCGAATATAAAAAAGTGTCCCAGCCACACCGAGAGCCGCTGCGGCGAGGAAATTAAGCCTCGGACCCAGTTTCCAAAGGCATGCACCCACGATCGCTGCTGCACTCACGATCAGATCGCGCACCAGATAATACGCGCCGACCATTTGTCCGCGTCGCTCCGGTTCACAGTAGCCGATAATGAGTGCTTTGCGCGATGTGTCGCCAAATTCCTTTAATCCGCGGATGGCAAACGCGACAGCGAGCGTTGTGAAACCGTGCGAGAGCAGCAGGCTAATCGGAAAGAGCGCGAACATGATAAACGTGATGACGACGAATGGTTCGCGTTGGAACTTATCGGCAAAGTAAGAAGCGGGCATGATGCACAATGTCGCCGCCGCCATCTCCACCGTCGTGAGCATCCCTATTTCTCTCCCGCTCATGCCGATATAATCCATCGCAAAAATCACCACCCAGGCATAGGGAATCCGCTCACAAAAGCGAATCAGGATATCGCTCAAGAGCAATCGCCGCATCGGCCGATTGAATTGGCCCAAGCTTCGCCAAAAATTCCAGCGCTCGATTTTCTTACCTTCATCCTTTGGCTCTTCGCGCAACTGCCATTGCACGAAAATTGTGGCCGCGGAGAGCAAGATTGAAATGAGGAGCGCGATCCGCACGCCGACGATGACGCCGAAGTGGTCGATCAATATTCCGCCGAAGAATGGCGCAATCATGATCGGCAACCGTTTGATCACCGACTGGACGCCGATGCCCATCGAGTGGCGATTTGCGGCCAGTGTCGCCCCGACCAGTGAAAACGTCGCGGGCAACGAAAAGCAAGTCCATGAAAGAAACAGAAACATTCCGGCGATGACGGCGCCCCAATGCGGAACGAGCAGAACGAGCGCGTAACCAGCGATTGAAACCAAATTGAAAATGATGAACACGCGCCGATGTCCCCAAAGATCGACAAATACTCCGCCGGGATAAGCGTAGATCGCGCCGAGCAACGTCCTCAGCGCATCGTAGAGACCGATGACAAAAACCCCCGCGCCGAGCGCCTGCAGATATTTCGGTACGAAACGCATCCACAGTTCCTCGCCCGCGCCAATTACGAAAATGGCGACGAGCAAAACGACGAGATTGCGCTTGAGGCCGAAAAAATCCGCGAACTTCCGGAAGCGATTCACGCGCTAGTCTTGCCGGAAGCGCTGGGCTTATTCAAGAAAAGGTGGATCGAGCAGTCCCTTGTCCGCCAACGGACGGACTCGTCCTGTCGCGAGCTCGATGCTAAACTCAGGCGGCGCAGCCGGAAATTAATTAACATCGCTCCCGAAGGCGTTCGGGGCCGATCCACCTACTCGCGCTGATTGACCTGGCGTTTGTATTCGGCGTAAAGCGCGTCGTAAACGATAAACTCGCGCTCGAGAATTTCGTGATCGCTCAGCCCGAGCTTGCCGAAGCCCCCGCAATCCAGCGCAACCCCTCACCGGCTATATGTGGATTGCTCGGATGCGAATCGGCCGCGCGCACAATTTCGCCCAGCAGAAGGAGCGCGGGATCGGTGAGTTTGCATTTTTTCAAGATCGAATTGAACGAAACGTCTTCGCCGTGATGGCCAAGCTCGCGATTCGGCGGTTGAACACCGTTTCATTATCGATCTTGGCCCAATCGGTATCGCGCGGCAGAAAGACGAACTCGGCGTCCGGATCGACGAACTTTTTGATCAACCACGGACAAGCAACGCGATCGACTTTAATTTTCTCCCGCGTGATCCATTTCATGATTTAAGGTCCGCTTTTGTAGCATGGTTTTGGCATGCGGTCGTCGCGGGCGCTCTTTACGGTGCACATCAAATCTTTACACGTCTTGCCTCGGAACGCATCGGCGATGGACTTGGCGGGTTCGTCGTCGAAGCAACGGCTGCGTTGTCGATTTTGCTTTATCTCGCATTCCTTTGGGTAAGCGGGCGGTGGAACCAGAAATCTGGCATGCCCGGTTTCAATTATTCAGTTCTCACCGGGACCTGCGTCGATGCCGGCACGATTGCGTTTTTCCTTCTTTTCCAAAAAGGCGGTGCACTCTCGGCCGTGCCGATCATTCTCGCAGCCGGCGCTGCCATGATGGCAATCGCGGGGATAGTTTTCTTTCGTGAGCCAGCTTCATGGCCGCGGCTTACCGGAATTGTTCTCGCGATCGTTGGTTTATTGTTTCTGCGTCGTTAATTTCGTAGCAGTCGACACGAACGCCGCTTTGACAACATTCAGAAGCTTAGTTGTACTCCGGTCGCGTGTAAGGTTTTTTCAACGATACTCGTTATCGGCGATGCGATTCCTTCCGATTAGATTCCAAATCTTTCTAGGTTGTTTCCTTAATTTCGCAGTGGCGACCGCGGTTCTGCGGGCTCAGTCGGAAAGGCGACTAGGTGCTGCCCTCGAGGCACCAGTGAGGATCCCTGCAGCGCGCTTCGAACATGTTTCGCCCGGCCCACTGTCATTGGACCCTCGCACTGGAATCGGCCCGGATGAAGCGGCGACGATCGCCCTTTATTCAAATCTTGCTTTGCGCGGCATTCGCGATCGACGCGGACTTGCCGTGGCGCAATTGATCCAAGCTCGGATTTTGCCGAATGTCGTCGTTTCCTACGCGCGCGACTACGTCACCGGAGGGAACACCGCCGGCGCGGTCACTGCCTACAATTTGAGCGCAGGCTGGGAATTCAGCGCGCTCGTTCCCTTTTTGCCGAAACAGACGGCTGCGCGGAAGAATCTCGGCTCGGTGGATCTGGATATTGCATGGCAGGAGTGGCAGATGGCGGAAACTGCGCGAACAGCCGTTTACCGCGTCATTGCCTTGGACGCTCAGGTTGCGCGGGCCCGTGAAGGAAACCGAGGACTGCAGGAAAGCACTGATGCCGTGCGGCAGGCGGTGGACGCACATGAAAAAACGGTGCTTGACCTCGCAGCGGTCGAATCGGCCAGCCAGGATTCGCGGGCGACCATGCTCGCGCTTGAGCAAGATTTCGAGCGACAGCGACTTGGTTTAAACAAGATACTGGGAGTGGAATCGCAAATGAAGGTACGCTTGCGGGACGGGCTCACGCTTCCCACCCATCTCGATCTTCCGGACGAGCACGATTTACTTTACAACATTGAGTCGCGTCGCCTTGATCTTCTTGGGTTGCAGCAAGGTTATGAGAGCCAGGATGCCATCGTGCGCGCGGCCATCCTCGCGCAATTCCCGAAGATGTCGGTGGCGTTTGTGCGCGCCAAGGACAATACGAATGTTCAGAGTAGCGGTTTCAATGTCGCGGTTGACGTTCCAATCTTTGATCGGAACCAGGGTGTTATCGCGACTGAGCGCGCCACGCGGCAAAGATTACTGGACGAATACAACCAGCGCGTGTTCGAAGCGCGTTCCGACATTGCCGTGGCGATCGCCGACCTTCGCGCGTTAGATCGACAAATAGCCGCTGGGCAGGAAGCGTTGCCCGTGCTCGAGCGACTGGTCGATTCCGCGCAGAAAGCGCGTGAACAGGGTAACGCCGATGTGCTGAGTTATTACACTGCGCGTAACAATTTGCTGCAAAAAAGAATTCAACTGATCAAGTTGCAGGAACAATTGCTCGAGGCGAACAGCGCGCTAGAGATCGCCTCCGGCCGTTATCTGCCATCGAATGCCGCATTAAAAGCCAGATGAACAAGAAACGAATTATGATCGTAGCGATTGTGCTTATCGTTGTCGCTGCGCTGGTCTGGAT
>JBAQJG010000481.1:0-1988 GCA_049300145.1 Chthoniobacterales bacterium
GGCGGCGTGCGGAAGGTGTTCGCGGATGAGCTCGACGCGGCGCGCGTAGTGTTCGGAGCGATACCAGCGATGCATGGCGGCGAGAATATGGTCGGAGGCGGACTGCAGCGGCATGTGGAAGTGCTGAGCGATGCGTGGCGTGGACGCGAACAGCGCAATCAAATCCTGAGTGACGTCGAGGGGCTCGATCGAGCTGATACGCAGGCGCTCGACGGGCGTTTCAGCGAGGATGCGACGGAGCAGATCGTCGAATTCCACTCGCGGCGAAAGGTCGCGGCCGTACGTTCCGAGGTTAATACCGCTCAGTACGATTTCGCGATAGCCCGATTCGCCGAGGCATCGGATTTCCGCGATGACTTCGTTTGCCGGGAGGCTGCGGCTCTTTCCGCGTACAAATGGGATGACGCAGTAGGAGCAGCGGCTGTTGCAGCCGTCCTGAATTTTCAGCGTGGGGCGCGTGTGATTCCCTTCCCCGCCGAGGACCGGGGCAGCGAGAAACGTCGATTGCGCGAGGATGTCGCCAGTCAGGATTTTGGCGGGCACGCTCGCGCGAGAAAATGCTTCGTTCCCGGAAGGTTCAGTCGCGAGGAGTGCTTCGGCAGGAATGAAAGCGCCGCCGGCGGCGGATGACTGCGATTGGGCCCGCATAAGATCGGCGGCCAGTTCAGGTATTTGCGGCTTGTGCGAATTGCCGACGACGCAAGTGACGCCCGGTAGTGCGGCGAGTTCCTCGGGTGCGCGTTGCGCGTAGCACCCAGTGACGATGACGCGGGCAGCGGGGTTGCGGGCGTGGATTTTGCGGATGGCATCGCGAGCCTGTGAATCGGCCGCGGCGGTGACTGTGCAGGTGTTTATGACGACGACATCCGCGCCGGCGGAATCGGACGCGGCCAGGTACCCGCGATCGCGCAGCTGGCGTTCCAGAGCTGCGGCGTCGGCTTGCGTGGCACGGCAGCCGAACTGTTCGATATGGAAGGTCGTCATCTGTTCAGCAAGGGCAAAAGGTGATCTCCGTACAGAGATCACCGGATGTACAGAGCGGGAGAAGAGCAGGAGTCTTAGGGTGGCTCCAACTGCCGCCCGCCTATGATAACTGCTTCGGAAATCGGCGCAAAGTCGTGATGGAAGAAAAGGTTGTACTCGAGGAAAAGACGGCAGAGGACGCTGTCTTTACTCGCTGCACGGTGACCGCTACAATTCCTGAACGCATGGCGCGCCAACGGTACTCTGCTTCCGCACTGATTGATCCCAAGCTCTCGATTGTGATTCCGGTTTACAACGAGAAGAGCACCATTGATGAAATCCTGCGGCGCGTCCTGGACACCGAGCCGCGCAAGGAAGTGATCGTCGTCGACGACTGCTCGACCGACGGAACCAAGCAAATTCTGGAGAGCATGGCGGCGCGGCAGGCGAGGGGTGACGAGTCGGCGCCCGCTCAAGATGGCGCCGATTCCATCGCGCTGCGCGACTTGCGATTTTTCTTTCAGGCGCAGAATCAGGGTAAGGGCGCGGCGCTGCGCCGGGGATTCGCACAAGCGACCGGCGACATCGTGCTGGTACAAGATGCGGACCTGGAATACGACCCCCGCGACTATGCCAAGCTGCTGGAACCCATTCTGGATGGGCGGGCGGACGTGGTGTACGGCTCACGATTTCTCGGCGGGCCACAGCGTGTGCATTATTTCTGGCATTACGTCGCCAACAAGTTTTTGACGCTGCTTTCCGATATTTTTACCAACCTCAAGCTGACCGACATGGAGACCTGTTACAAGGTTTTCCGCAAGGAAGTTTTGCAAGGGATTCAACTGCGGTCGGACCGTTTTGGGTTCGAGCCCGAGATCACCGCGAAGATTGCCAAGCGCAATTGGCGGATTTACGAAGTGCCGATCTCTTATGCCGGGCGAACGTACGAAGAGGGTAAGAAGATTACCTGGAAGGATGGATTGAAGGCACTTTGGTACATCGTCCGATTTACGTTTTCAGACTAA
>JBAQJG010000482.1:0-4362 GCA_049300145.1 Chthoniobacterales bacterium
TTTCCCCCAGCCGCTCGTAACCGGTCTTGCTCTCCCGAATCTTTTGCACCTGCGCGTAGAGATTTTCCAGCTTCTTGCGCTTCGCGTCGGATGGCACTTTGATCGTTCGTTCTTTCGGGACGAGCGCGACCTGGTTGTAAGCGTCCTTGTCCGCGGCGCCGTTGAACACGGAACTGATTCGTTCACCGACCGCCATGTCGTATGTGCCCCAATCAGGGTCGAACAAAACGCGATCGCCGTATTTAGCGCGGCAATTCGAGAATGAAATCAAAATGATGGTAGGGACGCCGCGCTGTCCCGCAGCGCGGAAGTCAGTGCGGCTCGCTGACCCTACCTCATCCGCGTGCAAGATTTTTTCCACTTTGCCTTCCACGGTGATTCCGCTTTCGAATTCCAGTTTGGCTTTTTGGCCTTCGTCAAGCTTGGTTTCCTTCCATTTGCCGATGGGCGAGCCAAAACCTTCCTTATGATAATCGATTCCGTGCCCGGGAAGTTCTTTGTTCCCAAACGCGAGCGCGCTCTTTCCAGTCGTGCGAAGATAGATCGGAGAATTCCTTTCATCCGTGATGACTTCGCTGAAGACGCCGCTGACTTGAAGGCCGGATGAATACTCGCAGGTCGCGACGTTGTTGCACTCGATCGCTTTGTTGATGCCCTCGAGTCCACCAACCTGGTAGGCCATCTTGCTCGCAAATTCTTCCAGCACGCCCTTTAAGTGCTGGAAATCGCGACAGACAAAAAGCTGCGGTTGTTTCGTCGTGATATCGAATGGCTGGTTCATCGCGTCGACGGAGTAGGGGATCTTTTTCACGTGCGGCTCCAGACAGGAGACCGATTCGCCGATCGATGAAAGCAAACCTGCACCGTAGATTTTCGGATTCTCCAGCGTGCCGATGAGTCCGTACTCGACCGTCCACCAGTGCAGTCGCGACAGCAGCGCCATCTCTGAAGGTTCGCCGAGGGTTTTCTGCCGATGTTCGACCAGCTTGGTCGCTTCTTCGATTTCCTTCGGATCGCCATTTGGCTGCTCCTTCAAGATCGACAAGTGACGGATCGCTTGATACAGCTCGAAATCTCTTTTTGACGACATCGCCTTGGCGCCCACTTCACCGAAGCGCTGGAGGTATTTCGAGTACTCACGATCGACAATAATCGGCGCATGCCCGGCGGCTTCATGCACGATGTCCGGTGCCGGCGTGTATTCGATGTGATGGATTTGGCGCATGTCACACGCGATCACGAGCACCTTGTAGGCTTGAAACTCCATGAACGCCGCTGGCGGAATGAATCCGTCCACCGCCACGGCGCCCCACCCAATCTTTGCCAGGATGTCGTTCATTTCCTGAATGCGTGGGATGCGCTCGAAGGAAATGCCGGTGTCGAGCAAGCCTTGGAAGTAAACCTTGTGTGCGTATTCTTTGAGAAAGAAAGTATTTTGCCGCATGATGAAGCGCCAGACCGCGTGATCGACCGGCGTGTAATCGTCGTAGCGCTGATCAACCGCGAATTGAAGCAGATGCTTTGGTGTTGCGGCGACTGCCGCGTTGTCCAGGCTGATACCGCTGGTTTCTTTCATCGACATCCTCCGTGCCAATAAAATATGGTGTGTTCCCGATTTCGGCAAGGTGGATCGGCCTCTCCGAGGACGATGGCAAATAATTGCGGCTTCGCCGCCTAATTTTAACATCGCGTTCGGAGAACGCGATCCACTTATCGCTTTGCCCGTACGATGCGTTTCGCGATCCAGACAATCGCCACAATCGCAATTGCCCATGGCGCTAGAAACGCCAGCGCCACGCCAATCATTCGCAAGCTCCACATCAGCGCTGCCGCCCCTTGCGCGAGTGTGTGCCGGAGCGTCGCCATCAGCCCGGTCTCGGATGAAACGATGTTGCCCTGGCTACAAATTTGGATCGAGATGTCCGCCGGCGCGTTCGCTTCGTCGATCTGTCCGCCGCTGCGATCTTGTCGTTGCACGCTAACGTTCTCGACCTTGCCAAGCGAGTTGAGCGACTGCATCAGCGCAGGATAATTTTTCATCGGCACGCGGAGCGAAATATTTGCGAATTCGCGTCCATTCGGGTCGCGGCTGAATGAAGAGCCGCGAACGCGTCCATTCTGTTTCTCGGTCAGCGCGTGAAGTTGCTTCGCCTTTTCATCAACTGACGATGCCCGAATCTGCAGGCTCGTCTGCTGAAACGCTTGTTCTTGTTCCTCACGCGAGATCGTTACGTTCAACTCCACTTTGTCGCGTTTGGTTCTGGCGTTTTCCGACATGCCGCTGCCGCCTTGCGCGATGCGTTCGGTCTGCCCTTGGAAATTTTCGACCCGCCCGAATCCTTTCACGCGGCCCATCACGGCATCGCTCTCTTCCGGGGCGATCAACATCCCCACACGCCCGGAAACGCGTCCGGAATAATCGCGATCGAGCTGCGCATTGGTGATCTGCACTTTTTGCGACGCGAGGCTCTTAATGTCGTTATAGACTTTCTCCACGTCCGGCGCATAGAGTGCGAGCTGCGCGCGCTCCTTGACTAGGAAGGTCGCCGGCTCCTCCAAATCTTTTTCCGCAAGCGAGATCGTCACAGTCGCGAATTGAACCTGCGAATCCCAATATTTAAGTTCCCCCTGCATCTTCTCGATCCCCTCGCGCACGCGGCCGAGTTCCTTCTCGACCTGAAGCAAATCGGAGACCTTGCCCGTCTTGGTTTTCAGCATCTCGATCAAACGCTGCTCCATCACTCGCGCGTTCTTCAACCGCGCGTCGGTGTCGAAATACGCCTTCGTAACATCTTCGGTTCCGAGCGTCTGGTTTTTCAATTCGCCAAGCCCACGAATTTTCTGGAGAAAGCGATCAAGATTTTCCGGCAGGACCTTTACGACAATTTCGCCCTTTAATTTCCCATTCGCTTGCTTCTCCGAACTTGTCGTAGCCACATAACCGCGTTCTTCATTCGCGAACGCGGTGATCTTCTGTACCGCCTCATCGAAATTGGCGATCTCGATCTCGACCTGGGCGTTGCGAACCAGTTTGCGCTTCGCCAGCGCGGAATCGGGGGACTCGGCAAGATTCGGTCCGGCTTCTTCAGCGGTCGGAATGTTTGATCGGGTGGCGAGCCCGCGTTCGACTTCAGCGGGCTCTAGCTTTTTGTTTTCTGTTTCCACCTGATGCTCTGCAGACGCAGCAGCAACTTGAGCGCGGGCAAAAGGTTTCCCTGCGGCGAGCCGATCAGCCTGCTTCGCGCGACTTTCGGACTTGCTTAACGCGCCGACTTCGTTCACGCATGGCAGCGATGTCTGCGCTGGTTGTACAGCAGGTTGTCCGATGGCGATATACTCACGATCGCGTGATAGGGCTTTGCCTTCACCGGTAATCACCCGGCCGACTTCGACAAGGGCTAGCAGGACAGCCGCCACGGCTGCGATTTGGGTCGAGCGGAGTCGCATAAGACCGACAATCAACTTGGTGATGCTTGCGGTTCTTTGCGGAATGCGGTTTCGAAACCCGGCCAGCATTCGCTGTTCGAACGCGGAGTCTGGTTTTTCGCGGGCGACTTTTTCTTCCAGGACTTTGTTCATAATTTTGCTTTCTTGATGAACCATTCGGCAAGCCGCGCATTCAATGAGATGCGCGTGCAGCGCGCGCTCTTCTTGTTCCGAAAGCTCATTGTGGAGGCCGGCCGCGAGGTAGCTGTCGATGTCGTCGTGAATGGTCATGGCTGTTCAAAAGAGGCGAGGGCAGGGCGAAGTTGTTTGCGCATCGCGGCGAGAGCGCGTCCAAGAATTCCGCGCAACGCGCCGTTCGTTAGGCCGAGTGTGTTTTCGATTGTCCGATAATCCATCTCGTCGAAATAACGCAGCATCAAAGCGCTGCGGTAAACTTCGGGGAGCGCGGCAAGCGCCGAATGCAATTGTCGATCTAAGGAGGTTGTGTCGATGGCTTCGGATTTGATCTGCTCAGTTATTTCACCTGAAAGCGGAGTGGTTCGATGTCTTCGAAAAACATCTCGCGCGCGATGCCGCGCTATCATGCAGAGCCAAGCGGGAAATTTCTCCGGATCGCGCACACGCCAGCGCGATTTCCACGCTTTGATGAGCGCGTCCTGCGCGGCGTCTTCGGCTTCCTCGCGATTTTGCAGAATACCGTAAGCGATCGCAAAAAGTGTTCGACTATGTGTGCGGATGATCATTTCAAATGCGTCCCGATCGCCGTGAATGGCCGCTCGGTAAACTTCGCGCTCATTGGCATCCATCATGTCGATCTAAAGCCTAGACGCTTGAGGCCCTGATTCCGCGCGAAAAATTTTCAAGATTTAATGTGGGAGCGGCCTTAGCGCCGCGAGTCCGCGCCGGACTGGCATT
>JBAQJG010000483.1:0-3960 GCA_049300145.1 Chthoniobacterales bacterium
TTTTTCCATGGCCAGTGCTCCACATAGAGAATGTCGTCTCCGAAGATCGACATGCTCTTGTCGAAGCCGATCGAAATTCCACCGATCGCAGTCCCCATTAAAGTCACAGCGACGATCCCGATGATTACACCAAGCGCGGTAAGTGTGGAGCGGGTCAGGTTCGAGCGCATTTGCGCCGCTGCAATCTTCCAGCTTTCGCCCAGCTCGCAGAGGAAGCGTTTCATTGTCGATCTTAGCTCGCCGCCACCGACTCGAGGTGCGGCACGAACCCACGCTCGTCACTTTCAATTACGCCATCGCGCAAACGAACTTTCCGGCGTGCGTGCGCAGCGATGTCCCGTTCATGCGTGACCAGAATGATTGTATTGCCGCGATGATATAAATCTTCGAGCAACGCCATGATCTCCTCGCCCGTTTTTGAATCGAGGTTGCCGGTCGGTTCGTCGGCCAAAATAATCGAAGGCTTGTTCACGAGCGCGCGGGCGATCGCCACGCGCTGGCGCTGACCACCGGACAATTCGTTAGGCTTGTGGTGGAGCCGATCGCCCAAACCCACGTCGATAAGAGCTTGCGTGGCGCGTTCTTCGCGCGTCTGCGGGTCCATTCCGGCGTAAATGAGTGGAAGCTCAACGTTGCGCAAACTGTCGGAGCGCGGCAGCAAGTTGAACGTCTGAAAGACAAACCCGATTTCGCGATTTCGAATCGCCGCCAGCTCGTCATCATCCATTTCGGCTACGTTTCGTCCGTTGAAGTCGTAACGCCCGGAGGTTGGCGTATCGAGACAACCAACCATGTTCATGAGCGTCGATTTGCCGCTGCCGCTCGGGCCCATCACTGCAATGTATTCATTGCGTCGAATTTGGAGAGAGACTCCGCGCAACGCGTGCACGGTCTCTTCGCCCATTACGTAATTCTTAGTGATGTTCTCGATGTCGATGACAACCGGACCGAGCGACCTGATTGAATCTCGCGCGTCCATCGTTAGATCAACATCAGCTGCGGCCGTGGGCCGGGCTACTTCGTGCCTTCTTTGTCGTAAGTCACCTTCGCCCCATCTTTCAGTTTGCGGCTGATCGCGCTGTAACTGCCAGAAATCACTTCATCGCCCGGTTGAATGCCACTCTTTATCTCCATGTAAGTGTCATCCGAAATTCCCGTGGTCACTTTTACGACCTGCGCTTTGTTGCCCTTTTTTAGAAAGACGACCTTCGCGAGTTTTTCCCGTTCCTCTTTCTGCGCCTGTTTCTCCTGACGCTCATTGAGGTAGTCTGCGCTGTTGTCGCCTTTGTCGCGGTCTGCCGCTTTTTGCTTTTTCTTTTCGATCTCCTCCGGACTCAAGTTCTCTCCTGTTCGAATCGTGACCGCCTGCATCGGCACGGCCACGGCGTCTTTCACCGTGTTCGTTTCAATGTCTGCCGTGCAGCTCAAGCCCGGCCGCAGCAGAACATTTTTTCGGTCCAAATTGATTTTTACCTCGAAGTTAGTCACTTCCTCCTGCGTGCCGGCACCAGTAGTCTTTCCCGTGTTCGCGATTTGGGCCACCGTGCCCCTGAACTTGTCATCGCCGTAAGCGTCTATTTTTACGCTTGCTTTATCGCCAACTTTCACATTCGGAACATCGTTTTCGTTAACATCGACAACTGCCTGCATGTGCTCGAGATCGGCCACGCGCATCACTTCCGTCCCGGCAAACTGTCCCGTCGCGACGATACGTTCGCCCAGTTTGCTGTTTAAGATCGTCACCGTTCCATCGATCGGCGAGTACACCGTCGTCTTGGAAAGCGCATCGCGCGCCTGGCTCGAACTCGCCTCGGCCTGTTCAATCTGATGCAAGGAACTCTCGTACGTATTCTTCGCCACGTCAGAAGCTGCCTGTGCAGCGTTGTATTCCTGCACCGAAATCGTTTTCTTCGCGAACATGTCCTCGGCGCGTTTGATGTCCTGCTCCGCTTTTATCATCGATGCTTTTTGCTGAAGATTTGTCGCCCTGGCCGAACTGATCGCCGCCTCCTGTTGCTCGAGTAAGGCTTTGTAAGAATCAGGCTTGATCTTGACCAGCAAGTCGCCCTTTTTGATCGACATCCCGTCTTCCACTGGCAACTCGATGATCTCGCCTGCCACTTCCGGGGAGATTTTTACTTCCGTTTCCGGCTGCACTTTGCCAGTCGCGGAAACGGTTTGCAGGATGGTCTTTCGCACCGCCTTTTCAGTCGTCACCGGAATCGGCTTCTCGCGCTTCGACAGGATGAAAGAAACAATGATCCCGAGCAGGATCAGTCCGATTGACCCGAAAATGATGTAGCGCTTGCGACGGGCGCGGTGTCTCCGCGCAATCTGCGGCGCAACTTGCGGGCTGGTTAAGGTTTGGTGCATAAAGGTCTCGGGAGGTGAGGGAAAGCGTCAGAAACTATCTCACTTTAGACCTTTACAAAGCAAAACGGTTCACCAACATCGACAATTGGATGCAGGAAAAGGGCCGCTGGATTCAACGAATTTCGGCTGTCTCCAGTGCGCAACGTTCGTAAATCCGCTTGATGGCCCATGCCGCGTGCTCGGCAATCAATGGCTCCGGGTCAGCCGCCGCTCGTTCAAGCGCAGCCAAGTCTTCCACCGTGCCGACATTGCCCAACGCCACACAGACATTGCGTAGGAACCCGCGTCGCTTGATCCGTTTGATCGGCGAATTGCGAAACAGATTTCGAAACTCCGCGTCGCTCAAGTTCAAGTAATCGCGCAGCGCTATGCCAATCGTCGATTTTTGCGCCGTGAACGCGTTCTCGCGCGAAACCTTCGCGAATCGGTTCCATGGACACGCGTCGAGGCAATCGTCACAACCGAAAATGCGATTGCCAATCAGCGGCCGGAACTCCAGGGGAATTGAGCCTTTGAGCTCAATCGTGAGGTAAGAGATGCAGCGCCGCGCATCGAGTCGATGCGGCGCAGTAATCGCGCCCGTTGGACACGCATTGATGCAACGTTCGCATTTGCCGCAACGATCCCGCGCCGTAGGATCGGGTGACAGCTCGAGCGTCGTCAAAATTTCCGCGAGGAAAAACCAGGTCCCGAGCCGTTCGTCGATCAGCATCGTGCTTTTGCCATGCCAGCCAATGCCGGCTTGCGCCGCATGATCACGTTCCAAAATCGGACCCGTGTCCACGTAACATTTTTGCGTGCCGCCGAATCCGCGCAAGAAATTGTCGATCTCATCCAGCTTGGCCGCGACCACGTCATGATAATCATCGCCCCAGGCGTAACGCGCGATGCGCGCGCGCGTTCCTCTTTCTATAGGGGCAGCCTTGTCGGCTACAGCGCCTTGAAAATAATTCAGTGCCAAGACAATGATCGAGCGTCCGCCCGGCAAAACTTTTTGCGGATCGCGGCGTTTCTCTTCGCCGCGTTCCATGTAGCTCATCTCACCCGCCGCGCCCTCTTTCAGCCAATTACTGAAGTCCTCTGCATGAGTCGGTCGAACGCACGCGGCGACACGGCATGAATCAAAGCCAAGCTCACGCGCAAACCCGATAAGCTGCGCTTTCAATTCCGCCTTCGAAATCGGCGAGCCCACATTATCGCTATGAGAAGAGATCATTCTCGCGTTGTCATCAACTCTTCGACCTTGCTTAAAATTACGTCTGCGACTTCATCATGCGTTAGCACCGAAGTAGCGACGCGAATATTTGCAATCTTCGCATAATGCGGCGCGCGCGCGCGCGATATCTCCGAGAACGTGACGCGGGGATCTTCCATTTGTAGCAATGGCCGATTGCCCCTGCGCGATGCTCTTTCGAAAAGCGTTTCTTCGTCCGCATCGAGCCAGACGATTGTTCCCAGTTGTTTCAAAAGATCGACATTTTCCTTACGCAGCACAATTCCGCCACCTGTCACGATGATCGTGGCTTCGCCTGTGGCTAATTCAACTAGCACTTGGGCTTCCACTTCGCGAAATCGCTCCTCACCATG
>JBAQJG010000484.1:0-1799 GCA_049300145.1 Chthoniobacterales bacterium
GCGCGAAACCCGCCAAGCGCGGGGCGAAGAACGCTCTCCTGTGTGACCTATTCTGACGCGTCCACATCATTAATAACGTGACGCCGGAGAAAAGCTCGTCCTGAACCACCTTTAAGATAGCGTTCGAAACTGCGCGCTTGCTGTTCTGAAGGGAAGCTGAAGATAGCGGCGAAACGCCAGGGAATAAAGCCAGCGGTCGATGGATTTTTGCCGGCGTTGTGTTCGGTCAAACGATCGTCAGGACGGGATGAAAATCCGATGTAGTAGCGATCGGGATGGGTCTCGGAGAGGATGACGTAGACGTGGAACACGATGGATTCCAGCTCATATAACAGAAGAAGTTCCGAGCTTCGAGCGAGTTGGTGAAAGAGCTGGTTGCCGCAGGGAACAACAGAGTCCGACGTCGCCCTGTCGTCTGATACTCCAGGAGGCTATGTCGGACAGACTTCGCCCTTATTCGGGTCGTCCCATCAGGGACTCTGCGAAGTTTGGCCTGCCAGACGTAGCCTCCCGGAGCTTCAGGCGACGGGGCGAAGTCTGGAGGCGAGGGGAGTCGAACCCCTGTGTCGTCCAAAGTTTGTCCGGCAACGTCCGTAGATGTGCTTTCAGAGAGGATTCGCGAGCATGTAGAAGAACACGGATTGCTTGGGACGGCGCTGGATGTTATTACAAATGTTATTAGGCATGGCCAGCATTTGGAAGCATCCCCAATCAAAATATTTCACCGCCTGTTTTCGCGATCACAATGGGCGCCAACGACGTATCAGCACGAAAGAGACAAAGCGCAAAAACGCGCAAAAGCTCGCGGATGAATATGAGAAGGCATCGCGAACCAAGCGGACCCTCAAACAGGCGCAGGCGGTTTTGGACCGACTGCACGAAGAGCTCTCCGGCGAAAAAGTCGTGCGAATTAGCCTTCGCGAATATTTAAATGAGTGGTTGAACGCCAAGGAAGCCGAGACCGCCCGAACCACGATGACCTTTTACCGTGGGAGCTTAAACAAGTTTGCGCAGTTCCTTGGCAATCGTTCTGATCAGCCGATACGCGAGATCACAAAGCAAGATGTCGTGGCTTTCCGCAATTCGTTGATTAAGCAAGTCTCGGCAAAGACTGCAAACCATGATCTGAAGGCCCTCAAGATGATGTTCAAGAGCGCCCGGAGAGACAGCGTCGTCACTGAAGATCCCACCGAATTCGTTGAGCCGGTCAGGAGGGAACGCGTATCGCGAATCAAACGCCCATTCACGCTAGCAGAGCTAAGGAGCATTTTGGGTCTAGCCAGTGATGAATGGCGTTCGATGATTCTTTTCGGGCTCTACTCCGGCCAGCGACTTGGAGATATCGCGACATTACGATGGAGCAACATCGATTTGCAGCGCAACGAGCTGCGACTTTCAACCCGAAAAACAGGGAAGACGATGATTCTTCCGCTGGCTGCTCCTCTTCAGAAGCATATTACCTCCTTACATTTCGCCGGCGACCCATCCGCGCCTATCCACCCAAAAGCTTTTGATTTGGTCGAGCGCCAGCATAAAACCGGCAACCTTAGCAATCAATTCGCCGACCTACTTGCAACCGCTGGATTAAGGGACAAGAAGAATCACAAAAGCACTGGGAAAGGTCGAGGGTCCAGAAGAGACGTTGAACCGCTGTCATTTCACAGTCTACGCCGGACAGCGACGACGATTCTCCACGAGGCCGGTGTCCCTGCTGCTGTGGCGCAGGCGCTCATCGGGCACGACAGCGAGGCAATGCATGAACTCTATGTATCGGTTGGCCGCGAAGCGCTGCAGAAAGC
>JBAQJG010000485.1:0-5808 GCA_049300145.1 Chthoniobacterales bacterium
TGCCCCCGATCTCCAGACCACGGAATTTGTGGACCAAAAAGAAGTTGACCACTCCGGCGACCGCGTCCGCGCCATAGATAGCCGAGGCGCCATCCTTCAGGATGTCGATGTGATCAATCATCGAGAAAGGAATCAGGTTAATGTCCACAGCCCCGAAAGAGCCGGCGGTACCCAACGAACCAGCGGCGACACGTTTTCCATCGATGAGCACCAGAGTCTCTTTGGACAAGATACCGCGCAAGTTGATTTGGGTCGTGCCGTTACCACCATTGGCGATGTTCTGGTTGACGGTCCCGCCCGCCTCCTGCGGCAGAAAAGTCGTCAGGTCGGTTGCGTTGCGGATGCCCAACTTCTCGATGTCTTGCGGCCGGTATGTGTCCACCGGATTTGGCCCGGTCTCTTCCGCGGTCGGAATGTTTGATCCGGTCACGATCACCCGTTCAGCAACGGCTTCGCCGGCCGGTGCTGGGGTAGCACCTGGAACCGCCGGAGCCGGCAACTGAGCGAATGCGTTCGATGCGAAAATTAAAGGAAATCCAACGCTCGCCACAAAAGCAATGCGAATGGTTCCAAGTTTATTTAGCACGTTTTTTATCATTGGTTTCTCCATGGGTTTGGTTAGGTTTTGCAGCCGCGTCATTACTGCCGCAACTGTTTTATTGACGCGGAAACTAACAAACCCACGAGGCGTGGCGTGAGGACATAAACCCGACAATTGCGGACGTTCAGTGAGATCGCGGGGTTCCCCCGAATCAATGTCGGCATGCGATTTTTGGAATAATCTGTTGAACGGTGTTGGAGTTATTTTCCCAACGTAAATTGACGCGAGGAGACTTTCGACCTGACGCGCCCATCCCAGATAGGCATTACCTCACCGCTCAGCGACGATCACGCCGCGAAGAGAGGTGAGTCGTAAGTGTTACTGCTTCGACGGTGAGAGGCGCTCCGATAACCGATCGGGCTGATGCCATGCCGGCGTTGAAAAGCGCGTCGGAAGGAACGAGCGTTCTCGAATCCAACAGCGCGCGCTACATTCTCAACGTTGTTACGAGGAAGCACTAAAAGGTTCCGTGCCTCATGGAGCCTTAGCCGTTCGACAAAGGCGGCCGGTGTGATGTGGAAAAAACGTTTGAAGAGACGACCGAAATGACGGGGGCATACGCACGCTCTCTTTGCGAGCACCTCGACGGAAAGGTTGTCGCTTAGATGCGAACCGATCCAGGCAGGGAGATCGGCCAGTCGATCCATCGGTCCGCACTCGAACTGTAACGGATCGACAGAATCTTCATTATCTCCAACTGGTCTGAGCCGCATCACGAGCTCGCGAGCGACTGAGAGAGCGACGCGCGAACCGTAGTCTTCCTCGATCAACGCTAACGTCATTTCGATCGCAGCCGTTCCACCGCCGCAGGTATAGAACGGTCCATTCTTGATGAACGGTGAAGTATGATCGACACGCAGTTTTGGGAACCTTCTCGCGACATCCTGCGCAAATCTCCAGTGAGTCGTGATCGTGCGTCCATTAAGCAAACCACTTTGCGCGAGAGGATAAATACCAGAGCAAACGGAGACAATCCGTCTAATCCGATGGGCATGGACAGTGAGCCAGTCCGAGACCTTTCGGTATGTCTCGCCTGCGCGCAGCGTCAGCCCGCCTGGAACAATAATCGTATCCACGGTACGAGCTCGAAGAAGCGTATCTTCTGTTTTGAAAACAAGGCCCGATTCGGAGGCAAAGGTCTTACCCGTCACGCCGATAATCCTTGCCTCGTAGCAAGGTTGGGCTTTTCTGTCAGGGGCATCCATGCGAGCCGCGGCGAAGGCTTCGAGTGGACCCGCGAGATCCAAAAGAGATACGCCGTCGAAGCCCAAAATGCCAACACACTTCGGTGTTCTCCCGCTCGAGAGTGCGATAACTTTCATCGCGGCGGCGCCACCGGCGGACTTAGCGTGAAAAGCCAGCGCAGTCGGATTGGAAGCTCGAAGCCAAATCCAGCAGCGAAAAATCTCTCCACACAACTTAATGCAATATTGCTCTCCGAAACAGCTCAAGAAAATTGCGCGAACTTTGCTTCAAGATTTGCTCGCGAACTTCGCTACCGCCCGCTGTGGCCCTCCTAACTCGCCTTCTGGTCGCTTCGCGGGACAACGCTCGCGGAGAATGGTCTCTACGACTCTATTAGCCTAGAGAGTTGGAAAGCCGGCCGGTCAGAGCCATCACTTCGCTCGCCTTTGCGAACCCCGCCGGAATCACCGATTCCACGCGCAAAACATTTTCCGGGAAATCGTCCCGGAAGTTTTACTCGATAACCGGAGCCTCAGCTGCCTGAGACATAATCTTTTCGAAACGCGGCTTTGTCCTGATCTCGTCCCATGCCGGGTCGAAACGTAATTCCCCATAGCTTGGGCCCTGTGGCAGCTTCACGATCGCTGCCAACTGGCCCAGCGCCGCGTCGTGTTCACCGCTCCAGACGTAAACCTTCGCCAGCGTCGTCGCGTACGCTGGTCCATCCACCGCATCGCGGGACCCTGGAACAAGCTGAACAGCCTGTCGGCCTTCGCGCAAGGCGTCCTCTTTGCGGCCAAGTCCAGCATCCGTCAAACTAAGATTGCTTAGCAGCTCGGGATCATTCGGTTGCGCGAGTAATTTTGCTGCCAAACGGGCACGAGCGACCAGAAAAGATGATCGCGCTCTCTCGCCGTCGCCTTGGGCTCGCGCGACAATTCCATCGAGAAAAGGGATTTCATAATTGTCTCCATCTGGAGGTGGAACGTTTGCCAGAAGCAGCGCAGCTTTCGTAAGGTCTCGCGCGAACATCGCGACCTCCGCTAGCCTATAAATTCTGCCACTTGTATCCAGCGGGGCGTTTTCAAGAACCGCACGAGCCTCGTCTATTCGTCCCCTTGCAAGTAGACTCTCGCTCTTCAGGCGCCAGAGATATCCGTTTTGGGGAGCCATCAGCTTGATGGTCCTGTCCGCCGTTTGTTCAGCCTGGGCGAATCTTCGGACTGCGATGTAACTCTCGACGAGTTCATTTGCAGTGAAAGGATTGTCCGGATCAAGTTCCGCAGCTTTTTCACCGTCTCGGATTGCATCTTTCCAATGTCCCAACCGTCGCTCCGTTAACGCAGCTAAATCCATGAACTTCGCTCTGCCAGTAAGAGAAGGTGTAGTGACCGTCAATTCACGCCGCGCCTCTTCGTAATCGCGCAGTCCATAATAATAATATTGTGCTTTAGCCAGATGAGACTCCGCGAAGTTCGGTGCGAGCCGCAAGGCCATCTCCGCCGCCCCCTTGGCCTTTGCCAGTCGATCAGGGGTCATATCACCCATGAAGCGGTAAGTGTAGAGATGCGCTTCGGCCATTAAACAGTAAGCGAGCGCAAATCGCGGATCGCGCCTGATGGCAGTCTCGAGAAGTTGGATAGTCTTTCGATAGTTAGATTGAAAAAAAGACTCCCGGGCGCGCAAGTAAAGATCATAAGCGAGCATATCTGTCGTCGGCCGAGTGTCGATCGCAGCTTTCTCATCCGGCAACAAGGTGGCTTTCAGCTGAGATGCGATCGTCTGCGCGATCTCGCTTTGAAGAATGAATAAATCCTCGACCTTCCGATCATATTGTTCAGCCCAAACCTCGGCCTCGGTCCGGACATCTATGAGCTGGGCATTCACTCGAATGCGGTCGCCGGATTTTTGGACACTCCCCTCTAGAACGTAAGAAACACCGAGTACGTGCCCAATCTCCCGTGCTTTTTTGGCTCTACCGCGGAATGCGGCGACACTGTTACGGCTAATAACTTTAAGATCGGTGACTTTAGCGAGGTCAGTCAGGATATCGTTCTGAAAGCCATCGACGAAGTAACTGTTTTCCTTGTCGGCGCTGAAATTATCAAACGGCAGCACCGCAATACTTTTCTCGGGAATTGATTGCCCGGCACTACGTTGCGAAGCGGAAGGAACCTTTTGCAAATCTTTCGACTTGAAATCCGATCGAAGTAGCGAGCTGAAAAGTATCGCACCGAGAGCCAGCAGAGCGGCACCGACGGCCGCGACAGAGAACTGAATCGATCGATTCTCGAGAAAGAAACTCTTAATGCGATAAGTTGGTTTGTTGCGTCGGGCGTGCACCGGCTCTCCAGCTAGGTGACGTCGAATGTCCTCGGCGAATTCACCTACCGACGAATAGCGCCGGGTCGGTTCCTTCTCCAGTGCTCGGAGCAAGATGGCGTCAAGATCACCGCGGAGGAGGCGCTGTCTCCCGCGGTCTCTGACCGCGAGGCTGGGAAGAGTTGGCAGTTGGTCACAGATAACGTGCACCAGCTCCTCGCGGGATGGGTCAGTTGTCGAAAAGCGATGCGGTCTAGCACCGGTCAACATTTCGTAGAGCACGACCCCGAGCGCGTAGATATCGCTGGAGATCGTGACGGGCTCACTTTGGGCCTGTTCCGGTGAAGCGGAGACCGGCGTCAGTCGCTCCTGGCCAAGCGCGGTCTGCTCAAGAGCGTTCGGCTCGTTTCCGATCAGTTTCGCAATCCCAAAGTCAAGCAACTTTGGCTCTCCTTCGCGATTAACAAGAATGTTAGTCGGTTTCAGATCGCGGTGAACGATAGAATTACGATGCGCTGCTTCCACCGCTCCACTTATTTTCAGGAATAGGTTAAGGCGCGCGACGAGCGACGCTTGATTCGCATCGACAAATCGGATGACCGGTATTCCCTCGACATATTCCATCACGAAATACGGGAGGCCATCGTCGGTCGTGCCAGCGTCAATTAGCCTGGCAATGTTCGGATGATCGAGACAGGCTAAAACTTCGCGTTCCGAGCGGAAGCGACGGAGAACTTCTTCACTATCGGTGCCGCGTTTCAGCAATTTGATAGCTACTTGCTTCTGGAAATATCCGTCGGCGCGCGCTGCGAGATAGACAGTTCCCATTCCTCCTTGGCCAATCTCGCGAACGATCACATATGCTCCGACACATTTGCCGATTTCGGACACATCCTCCCGCGAGATCGGGGCGGCGGCATTATCCGCGCACTCTTCCAAGTCATCAGCCGCGTTGCGAAGAAGCACTTCGGTCTCAGCTAGAAGGGATTCAGCCTCACGAAGAAGAGCGGTATCGTCGGCGCACGACCGCTCGACAAGGGCAGTCCTGGCCGCCGGCGAGTCTTCCTCGAGCGCATCAGCCAGAATCGATTTTAGTCGTTGCCATCGGTGCGGGTCCATATCTCACCGCCATCTCCTTTTATTGTATCATAAAGTATTCCGCGAAAATAGCGGAACAATGTTTATCTGTTGGAAGACAATTCTCGGCGAAGCCATATCTTCGCAGTTGCCCATTCGCGCTTGACCGTCGCTGGTGAAATCCCCATCGCCGTACTGATCTCTCCCACTGTCAAACCGCCGAAAAAGCGCAGCTCGACGATTTGCCCCTGTCGCGGATCGAGCGTTTCAAGGTCCCGCAACGCCGCATCCAGATCAGTCACGTCAATTCTTCGTTGGTCGTAAAATTCAAGGGCCCGTTCTATTGGATCTGTACCGCCGCGCTTCTGTCGCCGTCGAGCGACAGCGTAGTTCGTCAGGGTCTGGCGCATAACCCGCGCGAATGCGCCAAGGAAGTGAGCACGGTTTTGCCACCCAGCCTCGCGCTGATCGGCAAGGCGTAGATAAGCCTCGTGTACTAACGCCGTTCGTTGCAAGGTATGTTCTGACCGCTCCCCGCGAAGATAACTTGCGGCTAATCGTCGCAGTTCTTCATATACTTCTGGCATCAACTTGGCAAGCGCCTCCGCATCAGTCTTCGCGGA
>JBAQJG010000486.1:0-2465 GCA_049300145.1 Chthoniobacterales bacterium
TGCGGCTTTTGTCGGCTAATACGCTGGATAACCGTCGAAAATGTCGGCATAATCATATGTTAGGCCGACTCAAAAATGAGCAGATGCAATTCTAATTCGTGGGGTTCGGAGCGCGACTTCCTGTGCAAGGGGCCAAGCGCGTGGCTTCTCTGGGGTGCACCGTGGATTGCCTTCGCAATCGGGTCTGGCGCGCCGCCTGATTTGAAAACGGTTTTGTGGTCTACATCGCTCGCGTTCATGGGCGTCGCGTGCTTGATTAACGCCTCCCGTTGCGGTCGCGTTCACTGCCTCTTCACAGGACCATTTTTCATCCTGGGCGCTCTTACTTCCCTGGGTTATGGTCTCGGTCTTCTGCCGTTTGGACCATCCGGGTGGAAGTGGATTGGCCTCGGAACAATCGTCGGAGCGATATCTCTCACTTGCGTTCCTGAACTGTTTCTCGGTCGGTATCGACGGGGCAGATCCAGCGCGGCCTAACCAATCAATTAAGCCAACGGCCCCACTGCAAGAAAAGCTCGGCGTGCTTGCCACGGACCCCGCCCGTGGCTTATCTCTGTCTCGTTAGACATCATCACACAATCGTGAACTTAGGAGGTCTTATTCCACTGCTCGGAGGTATCTATTGCCTGCTCATCGGATTTCGCGTGGTTCGCGCTAGCAAGAACCCCGACGCCAACGAGACATATGTGAAAAAGTATGGCCTGCTTTTGAAGCTGGGTGGGGCGGTGTGTGTCGTCTTTGGGGTGATAGAGTTGTTTAGACTTCTATGACGCCTAACCAATCGCTCCGCAAACCGCTGGCCGGAGCTTGACCACGTTTACTTCTTTCCGGCTTTCCTCCTCGCCGCCCAACGAGCTTTCATAAGCTGCGAGAGCCTTCTTCGTCCAACTGGCGTCAGCCCGCCTTTTTTCCTATGAGTTGATACAGTTGCCGCTGTCCCTTTCTTCTTTGCCCATCGTGCTCTCATTGCGGCGGCTATCTTTGCACGAGCTTGAACAGACATTCTTCGCTTTCCTGTGCGAGTTGAGGTCGTCGCAGGCGAGGCTCCTAGGAGGGAAGCAAAGCGTTTTTCGAGCATTGCAATGTGGCGCCGGATGCCGACGGCTTCTTCCAGTGATTTGAGAGATATATCCATGCGGACGTGGATAACGGATTGGGACGCTCTGAGCAACTAAGTTTTTCACTCGCCTTTTCGCCAGCCGTCGCTGATCTTGTTCTCGTTAGGCGTTTCTGCGCGCTCCCCGTGGAAAAAAAAGACCATATGAGTTCACCGACCTGCCAAGCGTCATCGAGATTTACACCGCTTCGATTCGCTCTTTGGCAGCGCCTTACTATTCGCCCGAGCAGATCGCCGCGTGGGCACGAGTTCCACCCGACGCCGCACAACTAGAATGATTCAACCAGCTGCCACTTGCTCCCGCCGGAGCCGTGGCTAAGCTTGTTCTCGTTGGGCGTCATCGCACGCCGCAGTATAACTTCTGGTTATGTCTATTGCACAAACATTGAACAGGAGGATCTGATCATGGCAGAAACAGCGCTTCGAGCGATTGGAAAGGTCGCAACTGAACGTTGGAGACGAGAGCGTTTTTCATCAGTCGCGTCGGCTCTGACGGATTCCGCATCTATCACAAGGCCACCATTCGGAAGGCGGTCGGCGATCGTCGCGCTTCTCTCGATGAAGCGACGGAAGTTTGCCCTGCGATGCGGAAGCTGGTTGAAGCGGAATTCAAACGAGGCGCCAGTATCCCCGTTACCTTTCCGGCCGACGGTAATGACGTTCCCGATTCACCGCGACTAACGATCTCCGTAATCGATCCTGAGACTGAATGGTCAGGCGAAACCATTCGTCAGCAACTCGCCGATTGGACAAAACGCCGCGGCAAGTCCGACCGATTGTATCCCGCAGCACTAGTGTGGTGCGTCAAAAAACCAGGCCGCGACATGCGGGACAAAATCGAGTTGTGGCTTGCATGGAAGCGTGTCGCAAAGGAAGTGGCTGACGGCACTCTCGGCGCCGATTACGACAGAGCCGATCGCGCCGATATCGCCGCCAAAGTTGAAACTGCGGAAGAAGACGCAAAGGACGAAGTGTGGGCGAGTTATCGATTCGTCGTGATCTCCGATAATCAGGCCAGCGACGGCCTTCAGGTTATTGACCTTGGTGCAGGCCACGCCAGCAGTAACGAGACACTCCCTGGGCGTGTTCTAACCGCACTGAAATCGCAGGAACTCCTGAACGAATCAGTCGGTGCCGGTTACATTGATCGCAAATGGCCGACCGCGCTCAAAGAATCAGGCGCGTGGCCGCTTTCGGGGCTCCGTCAATCATTCCTGAATGGTTCATTCACCCGTTTGTTAGACCCCGACGCCACGTTGAAGGGGAAGATCACCGAATTCGTCGACAAAGGCGATTTCGGTTTGGCGTCGGGCGCGAAGCCAGACGGAACGTATGAACGTGTTTGGTC
>JBAQJG010000487.1:0-1610 GCA_049300145.1 Chthoniobacterales bacterium
ACGCGAGGCCGCATCGGTTTTGCGGTCGCCGCAAAATGAATTAGAATTCTTGCACAGCCCGGTCGTTCAACGGTAGGACTGCAGCCTCTGGAGCTGCGTATCGGGGTTCGAATCCCTGCCGGGCTGCCAACTTTTCTACCGGTCACGACCGTTCTCGCGGCTGGTTTCGGTATCGCTGGGAAGCATTGCGAGCCAGTGTCGCGAGGAAGTATTGCGAAGAACAAAGGCGGCTCACTTCAGGGGCTGGATCGTGTCTACCATGATCACTTTGTTTTTCGCATCCAGGTCTCCAGTCACGATCACGGTTTGTCCCGCCCACTTTTCAGCTTCTTTCTGCTTATCCAAACGGTAAACGTCTTTCTTGACCACCAACACGTAAGAGCTACCCTGATGAGCGACGCAGTGCCGGGCGCAGTCGGCAGAGGTCGTGCCAAAAGATTTGGACTTCAGCATTTCCTTGTGCGACCGGGAAAGGGAATGGACGTTGAGAGCGCAGGAGCTATCGCCAATCTCACCACGAAAAGTCGCGGCGTGGCTCAATCCGGTGGCCAGGACAGCAAAAACGGTAAGAACGATCGAGCATCTAAAGATCGAGTATTTCATGAGAATTCCCTGCGTGAATGCTAGGCAATCACGATGACCTTCATGTTCATGTCCTCATGCCCTTCGCTGCAGATCACGGTGCAAACGATCTCGTATTCTCCCGGCTCGGAGGGGACCTTTAAAATAAATTCCTGAATGCCGGGCTTGAGCTCCAGGTCCCAGTCCGGGACCTTCGCGCCATCCTTCTTGCGGATCAGAGCGAAGCCGTGAATGGATCCGTTCCGGTTGAGGGTCTTGGCCTTTTTGGCCGTGATTCTGAATTGTACTTCTTCGCCCGCCTTGAAGGTCAGCGTGGGACTCTTTTGCCGGCCAATCTTGTAGCGGCTGTCTTTGTCGGCAAGGATTTCAATCACGCGGATTTGATTTTGGGCAGCGCATCGCGGGATTGATCCGAGCGGCAGAAGTGCGGTGAGGAGCAGCGCGGCAAATGTGAGGCTGACTCGATATGGATTGGCGCGCATTGTCATCGTCATTGTTATTGCGTCATGTAGGCGAGGATGTAACGCATGTCCTCATCCGTGATGAGGGCTCGCACCCGCATGTGACGAACGATAGTTGCCATCATTTTTGGCGGAAATTTGTGCGGAGGCATGTGGCAGCGTCCGCAGTTCGTGCGGAAGCGTTTTTCTCCCTCGACGCGCACGGCGGCGCTGTTTTGCGCCGCGACTGGCGGAGCAACTGTTGACGAAACAGCGACCGACGAAATAACGACCGGCGGTGTAGTGCCCTTGGATGCCGACGAGTTCTTGTCGGACTCCGCTGCGACTATTGCGGCAAGAATCAGAACCACGGCCAGGATTCGCATCAGTAACCTCCTCGTCCGAGGGGAAACGCGAACCGATAAGTCACCCCTGCAGTCCAGACATTGGCATTGCCTGCGGAACTAAGCTGCCGGCCATAGCTGCCCGTGGCCCGCAATCCGTCTAGAAAGTAGTAATTCAATCCCACCTCGGGCTCCTTCGTGTTGGCGCCTGGCACAGAATCATTGGTCGCACCGGGCTTGGTGA
>JBAQJG010000488.1:0-17642 GCA_049300145.1 Chthoniobacterales bacterium
CGAAGCTGCGTCCCGCTTTTCTGTAAACGTATCTTGTTCCATGCAAGTCAGCATGGACTCATCCCCACCCGATGCGTGAGGTAGCTAAGAGGCCGATTTCGCTCCCCCTTCGCCTAATTCCCGACAATACAGTCTGAGAGTACAGTCTAAGAGCGCGCGCGCTGCTAAAGTCGACCTACGCAAGCGAGCACATTCTTAATCGCCTGCTTCACTGCATCGCTTCGCGAATAACCGCTAGTGCTCTCAAGCAATTTTTGAAGCACTTCGTCCGCAAAGGAATTTTTCGGATCGGCGAAGAACTCGTCAAGGACTGCCTTTACGGCTCGCTTGTAACGGTCGGTGTCGTCCGAAACACGTCCTGGCAGCCCTTCGCACAAGTCAAACCAGCTTGGCCAGAGTAACACGCTTTTATCATCCAGAAGATAGAGCGTGGTCCGCACAGTTTTTTTGGCGCCTGGACGCTTTTTTTCAAAGATGTAAAACGCGACAGCATCACTTTTACGGAGCAAAATCGCGTAAGGACGTTCTACGGATGCCATGTACACAATGCGAGCCGCGTTTTCAGCGAGTTCCCCCCACACCGGATTTCGGGCCGTGTGCGGATCACGCCCTCGATACACCGACAAAGCTTGGGTCCCCACTTTCTTTTGATCAAACAAGGCCTTTGCCTTCTCCCATTCCGATGCGCCCTTACCGGCGCGCGGAGAATAAAGCATCGGCAGCGCGGTGAGCCTTGGAAGCGCGGAGTCGAACAATCTATCCTCCACTGATCGCTCAAATCTGATCACCATTAGTTCAATAAACCGGGCCAGATATTCCGCTAATTTTGATGGGTTATCTAAATCAGGATCGTTAATTGAAAAGCGAAGGTCGGCTACAAAATCCGGGAGACTCGGATTGTATCGCAAAAGCCGCCATGCCTCGAACAGATTCATGGGCCCGTAATGCTTCTTCTCTTTCTTTGCTGCTTGATAGGCATCGACGGCCTCGTCCTTACTGAGGTGCCGCAGTTTATAAGCGTCTCCTACCTGCGCGGGTGGAATGCTTTTCGTACTGCCGGCTGTCTTCGGCGGCTTGCGTCTTCCCATTAGAGCAGATCCGGCAGCGCATTCGCCGCCTTTTCCAAGCCGTCTCTTCCTACGTGGCAATAGTGCGCGGACATCACTACACTATCATGCCCGACGAAAGCCATGATCGCCGCATCAGGAACGCCAGCCATTTTTAACAGCGTGACTGTTGTATGTCGCAAACAGTGAAAAGACAGATCGGAAGTCCCCGCACGACGTGCGCCACGGCCTCGACCGTGTGTCTTCCGGTGCGGCGCTTTTTTCCTGAGTCCAGCTTGTGCGAGCAAATCCGTGAACTGGTTACTCAAATGCCCACTCTTGCCCTGCACTTTAATGATGGCGTAGGCGTGCGGATGCACTGGCGCATTCGGATCATCGCTTGACGGCAATGCCTCCAAACATTTTGCCAGTGGGGTTGCGATCGGGATCATCATTCGCTTGCCCGTCTTGCGGGTCACAAGACGAATCTCATTCCGCGAAAGGTCGACGTTTGCCCAAGTTAGAGCCGCAATATCCGAAAGCCGCTGCCCGGTATAGACGGCGCAAAGAATTAGGCTTTTCCATTCCTCGTCGGCCACGGCGAGTACCGCACGCAACTCGTCGAGCGTAAAAGGGCGACGTTCTGTTCGATCGCGCTGACGGACTGGATCTACAAATTCAGCGGGATCGTCGGCGACCAGCGCATCACGCCGCGCAGCGCGAAAAAGCATCCGCAGAAATTTCGTTTGGTGATTAGCAGTCGTAGCACTGAAAAGCTTTGCTTGCTCGTTGCGGAACCGTATGAGGTGATCACGGGTCACTGCTGTCAGATCGTCCTCTGCCGTTGGTCCTAAGAATGTAAGGAACTTGGTCGCAGCGTTGCGGTAGAATGCCAGCGTGCTCGGGGCGATCTCCGGTTCCTTTCGTTCCAGCCACGAGTCGACGAATCCGCGAACCGATGTTGGTGAAAAGTCATCGCCAGTGATTTCGCGATGCAATTGCGCGATTACACGCCTAACTTGGATTGCCGTTCGTTTACGCCGCGCTGCTTCTTCATACTGTTCTGCGATCTTCTGCGCCTGCTTACGATCAATTGTCGCTGTCGAGCATTTTAGCCGCCGCCCGTTGCGATCTGTGAAACACGCGACCCAAAATTTTGAGGTCGCACGTTTGGTAAGACTTGCCATCGGTAGGAACAATAGTAGGAACGTCCGCGACTGTCCACCAAAATCCGAACCGTTCCACTATATTCACTTTCAAATATTTACAGAGGTGTTTTGGCTAAACAGGGGTTCAACTCCCCTCGCCTCCACCTTTTTACCAAGGTAGATAGAATTGTCTTGCGGTTTTGCGACGACTTCGCGCGTGACGCCGGTCTTTTCGCTTTGGAAATCACGCAAATGATTCAGGAAGGCAAACCCGACTGGCTGCAAAAGGGCCTCTATTGGGAAGAGCATCGCAGCGAAAATGAGGAACCAATCAAGCATCCCTTGAATATTCGGATCGGCCTTCACACCGGCCCGGTCGTCATGCACTACGATCCAGTGACGCGACGCTTGGGATTTACCGGCGCGCATGTTAATCGCGCTGCGCGAATCGAGCCTGTCGCCAAGCCCGGAGAAGTTTTCGCGAGTGAGGAATTTGCCGCACTCGCTGAATTGGGCGCTGAAATTGAACGGCGTAACGCCGGCAAAGATTCGGGAGACAGTTCGGATGCGGCCGCCGGTTTCGTTTGCGAGTACGCCGGCAGCATGCAGCTGGCCAAAGGTTATCCAGGTCGCTTCCGTATCTATCGCGTCCTGTCGCGGTGGAGGAGCTGGCCAAGGCCGCACACGAGGGATACTGCGCGGAGTCGAAAGCGCGAGGCGACACGCCCATGACAAACAGCTCATTGCGCCTGTGGGAAGAATTGTCGGAAGACTTACGCGACGCCAATCGTGCACAGGTTGCGGACATTCCTAACAAACTACGCATGATCGGCTACGAGCTCGCGCCGAGTCATGGACTTCGCCCCTCTGAAATTAAACTCACCGATGCGCAAGTCGAAGAACTCGCGATTCGCGAACACGATCGCTGGATAAATGACCGGGTGCGTCATGACTGGACTTATTCGCCACGGCGCGACGACGCGCGAAAGCATCACCCGCTTTTGGTTCCATGGGATCAACTTTCCGAGCCCGAGAAAGAGAAAGATCGCGACACCATCCGCAATCTGCCGCGGCTCATCGAGAGAGCTGGATTCCGCGTGCGTAAGCTCGTAAATGAGTAGCGCGCAGCGCATCGTGAAGGTTTTCGTTTCATCAACATTTCGCGACACGCAGGAAGAACGCGATCTGCTAGTCAAACGGACTTTCCCAGAGCTACGACATCGCTGCCGACAGCGTCATATAGAATCTGTCAAAGTTGATTTGCGCTGGGGATCACTGAAGACCAATGGAAACGCGGCGTTGGCATTTCGAAAATGCATCGGTTTCATGAAATATTGATGTTTGAGACTGGTATTGAGCTTGGCTTGGTCGCATTCCGGTCCGCTGTCTGAGGAAAAAGCAATTTTCGGGCACGGACGGGGCTCCGTCTAACGGACAAAGCATTGGCTTGCCAAAGCGTTAGCTAATTCGGTACACTCCGGGCGTCTCGAACCAGACAATGCAGCACTTACCCCGGTATTGATCGCACGGTTTTAATCATCGGTCCGCCATGATCGCTATCTCATATCGTCGAGAAGATTCGACATCGATCGCTGGGCGGCTGCACGATCGATTACGCGCAGAATTTGGGAAAGAGAATGTCTTTATGGATTTTGACTCGATTCCGTACGGCGTGGATTTTCGAGAGCACATCGCAGGAACGCTGGAAAAGGCGGATATCGTCATCGCCGTTATCGGACCGCGATGGCTGGGTGACCGTGGCGAGTCGACCCGCAGAATTGATGATGCAACTGACTTTGTGCGGTTAGAGATAGCCGGTGCGTTACAGCGTGGAATTCCAGTGATCCCAATCTTGGTAGATAAAATGCCTATGCCGAGAGAGGATGCCCTTCCGAGCGACTTGAAGCCGCTCGTTTTCCGCAATGCGCTGGTTCTCGATGCGGGCATTGATTTTCATCATCATGTCGACCGCCTTATAGCTGGAATTCGCGGCCAGTTGAAAGACATCCAGTCCTCTGCGCGACGCGGCTCAAAGCAGAAAATTCGAGATCGGACAAGTGGACAGCCAATCCTCGATTCAGGACATAAAGTGACGGCTTCTGGTCGATCCAAATGGTTAGGTCTGTTCGACAAGCTGATATCTCCGGCTTCATCGCCGCAACAAAATCAGGGACGCGATGTCGGGCCGCTGTCACAGCCGTCCGTTGCAGGACCGATAACCGCTGTTCCGAAGAACATCTCTGTGCAAGAGAAAGCATCGAAGCAGAAGCGTGCGAACCATCCCAAGGAACAATCAATACAACCTCAGGGTTCCTCCCCAGAGTCACCGCCTCACCCGGCGGTGCCTGCTGCCGCCCCAGTTCAGGAACGTGCAATTGCACCACCACCTCGTCCCGTAGGGGCGACTGCAGTCTCAGTTGAGAAGCAGGAAATTGCGGCGTCACCTACTGCTATGGCGAGTCCATCAGCCTTGGTTCGGGAGAAAGCAACCGTGCTACCTTCACCTTCGGTCGCCGCCGCGTCGCTTTCAACCGGCGCAAAAAAGCCACAAAACTCGCTGTTCAGCAGGAGGCTGCTTGGACTTATCTTGGCTGGCGGCCTCGTAGCGTTCGTGACCTACTTTGTTGTGACTTCGAGATCAAAGCCGACCACAATCGTTCAATCTGCGGTTCCCTCGCCTTTGATTACGCCAGATACGGCGTTGTCTGTTTCCCCTGCACCGCAACCTACCATTCAAGCTTCGCCGCTTATTGTTTCCTCCGCCTCACCCGCAGGCGAGGCTAGCGACCATCAACCGCCGACAAGTGACACAATGTTACCTGCGGTCAGCGTTTCTCCTCCGTCAACTGCAGCCCCAATGGTTATTGAACCGAGCGAATCAAGCAATCAGCAGAGCAATTCTGTCACGTCCGTTGATGACGAGACTGTGAGGCAGTTCGTCCGGGATTACTATGCGGCGTTATCCCGCCATGATCTTAATGCAGTGGTAAGCAAATTCTCTGATGCTGTCGACTACCAAGGGCAAGGTCACCACGACAGAAAGTACATCAGGACTGACATAGCAAATTATTTTCGACGTTGGTGACATAAGCGTATCGCGGAATGGCGACGGTAGTTTTGCTGTGTCCTTCAATTTCCCGTTTGCGGTGGCAAAAGGCCTCTCGCCGGAAAAACAGGGTTTTTCTTCACAGGTGTGGGTACTCCGTGAAGAGCCTCCAGGAAATCTGCAAATCGTTTCCCAGAGGGAAAAAGTAATCGCTGGTCGCCCGAAGCAGCGGAAGTCCCGCCGCTGATTCTGAATGAGGGGAATATGCCTCGCCGTTGGTTTGCTTCTTTTCATCGACGGTCGCTTTGCCACGACTCTCTGTCGATCTGCAGGCCAAACGTCACAAGACTCAGACTCGACGGATCTCGATCGGGAGACGCAGCCCGACAATCCAGCAAAAGAGACATCTCAAGACACGGGCCCACAAGTTGACATAGGCACAACGAAGTCAAGCGCGTCCAAGGTGGATGGCACATCGATTGAAGAGCCTCCCGGCGCACTCAGTGTCGCACATCCGTCAGTTCCCACTGGCAAAGACCTGCCGGAGAGAAACCGACATTTTGCCGTCGCGATTGATGTTGGCCATTCAAAGGCTCAGGGCGGCGCCGTCAGCGCCCGAGGCGTATTTGAATATCAATTTAATCGCCGTCTCGGGGGAGAGTTATTGAACGTATTGAAGTCGTCAGGGTTCTCCCACTCGTTCATGATCAATCCGGGCGGAGCGGATATTCCTCTAGCCAAACGCGCCAAAATAGCGAATGAGCAGCACGCTAACGTTTTTCTCGCGATCCACCATGACTCCGTTAAAGACAGATTTCTATAAGGATTGGACCGTAGACGGGAAAACCGAGAAGTTTTGCGACCAATTCCATGGCTATTCTGTGTTCTTTTCGCGAAAGAACGTAGCAGCGGCTAGCAGCCGAGCTTTCGCCCTGGAGCTCGGACAAGCTCTTCTGACCGCGGGATTCACACCTACTCTGCATCACATTGAGCAAGAGCACAGACCGATTATCGATCCCGCCAAGGGGGTATATGCGTTTGACGATTTGATTGTTTTGAAGGGAGCGAAAATGCCCGCCGTGCTTTTGGAATGTGGGGTGATTGTAAACCGTGTCGAGGAAGAGCAGCTCAATACGGCGGAATATCGGAATCGGCTGACGAAGGCGATCGAAACAGCAATCCAAGGATTTGCAGACAGTGCGGCGACGTCCGCCGAGAGCAATTAAGCCACTCAGATCCAAACGAGTGCGAGTTAAAGGTGCTGCGTAAAAAGCGCATCACTTCATAGTGGGGATAGATCTTTTTGAGGACGCCCGGTTACTTCGCAAGCAGAGGCAGTAAATTCCGGGGACTTTTTTGTGCGGCACTAGTCAGCGATCCCGGCGCCCGGGCTGATAATCCTCCGCCCGCGCCCGCCGCCAAAGTGGAAATATCCGAAAAGGAGGAGTATGAGCGACAGTATTAAAAGAAGGCCCATCACGGTTTTTTGGGGACGGGTGAGACAGAGGCACGGAGAGAAATCCATTTTCCATCGAACGCGGCATGTGTCTGTTTATATTCAGCCTGAAGGGCGGCTTTCTCCTCATCGATAGCCGCCGATTCCGAGCTACACTGAGGCTCGGAAGCAGGTACGCCGAGGCATTTAATAATACAGAGTGCATTACGAACTTCGAGTTCCATAATCTTACGCCGACCGTTAAATTCTTTGACGGAATCATCAGAAGCATCAGGGCTTATGTCTCGAAGACCATCTAGCTCATCATTAACGAGCGCAACAAATCGACCCAACTCCCCACTAATTTTGTAGCGTTTTTTCATACAGGCATCGTCATAAGAGGGCTTATCGGCACATTGCTTATTCCAAGCGGCCACTTTTTTCGCTAGCTCCGCGCTTTGTTGAAAAATTATTACCGTTAGCGGGAGTGCGAAGAGGGAGGAGATGAGAATCAGAGCCAAGATGAATGTGAGAAGTAGTTTTTTCATAGATCGGTGAACCTTTGCTGCGAGCCTCGAAATAAGATGTTTATGAAACCCGGAGCCTACGGGGCTCGAACCAGCGTCGTTTCTGATTATGCGAAGTATTTGTCCGTCGCGTCTGCGAGAATTTCTCGATCTTGGAAAGGACCGCAGCAGACGGGCGCAAATCTGCGCTACATTTTGGTACACGCTCACCACAGGGTGACGTTGCACGAACCGGCGCGCGTAAAAGGTGCCCGTTTTGACGTAGTCGATGCACCGCCAATTTTCCACCGCGAACCGCCGATCGGTAGTGACGCGTAACTGGCAACGAGCAAGAGCGCACACGAACAAAGAGATTCTTTTGGAGATGTCAGCAAATAAATGAAGGGTGGTGAAGATTTGGAGGATGGCCTATGACGATGATTGTCCTGCTGCCGCATTCTGATGCAGCTCAGCAGCCTTGCGATCGTAGGCGCCCTCGCCTTCCTGAACATAACAACGGGTGAAGAAGCGGTCATGGTACTTGTCCCATCCTTGTGCAAAAAGGAATTCGTGGGCTTGAGATGGGCTATAGTGACACTCTGCCATACTGCGTCCTTCTTTTCGCGCAGATTCTGCGTCTTCCATCCCGAAAACAAAACACACCACAGTCTGTGGATTGTTCGACATCTTTGGCGGCTTTCCAGTTTTCGGGTCGGTTACCGAGTCAATGTGAGCAATGAAATGGCGACTGTGCTCGTCGGGCTTGTACATTTCCATGAAGGCCCCTTTGTCAACGAGCGCTTGTTCTTCCGAAGTTAAGTCGTCCGCTTTGACAACGTTAAAAATCATCAGGCAGGCCGTAGTCGCTAATAGGACAGCCCTCGGCGTAAAGGCACGGCAGACCGAGGGCCCACATCTTGTGATTTTCAAAACGAGTGCCGGTGTTTTCATGAGGAGAATACGGTGATCGCCGAAAAATCTTTCAAGAATTTTTCCGACCCGGATGAATCGGTTAAAACGTCTGGCATGCGGGAGGCCACGTTAGTCGCGACGGCTTCAGAAGCTTTACCTTCCTGGAGGCATTACCAAACTCGTTCGGGAACTGCCGTTCCAGCAACCATTCTGCATGACGCGCGTCCTTGTGCGCTGCGTGACGCCTGAGTTTCGTCGGTCGCTAGCTTAGCTATTAATGACTTTGTCGTACGGTTCTGCTGTCCATTCACGGATTAGCGTCGACAATTCCGCGTTCGCGGCGCGAACCTCGTCCAATGTTTTCTTCAGCTGCTCGATACGTGCTCGATCAGGCGAGCAAGAGACCGCCTCTCGCAACAAAATCTTTCAGAAAAAAACAAGGAGTGGCGGCTTTCAGCGACCGTGTCATCAGAACGGCGGTTTGGCAGCTGCCGCTCCTTGATTGCCGTCGCTCGCGGCAGCGGTTAAAACGTGGACATGAAACAGGCGAGCTTGCTCGCGACGCGACGCAGCTTAGTCGAACGGTTGGCCGATTGGCGCGATCAACTGCGCTGGCAGGAATTTTTCGACACATACTCGAAGCTGATCTACTCGGCCGCGCGCCAATCGGGCTTGACTGATACCGAAGCACAGGAGGTCGTGCAGGAAACGGTCATCACGGTCGCGAAGAACATCAACAAGTTGAAATACGATCCGGAAATCGGCTCGTTCAAAGGATGGCTGTTGCAGATCACGCGCTGGCGAATCGCCGATCAATTTCGGAAACGTGAACCCGGCGACGCGAAACGGCCGCGTTCAGCGGACGATCGTCTGACAACAACGATCGAGCGCGTCCCCGATTTGCACTCTATCGATCTTGACGCAGTCTGGGAAAAGGAGTGGCAGGAAAATTTGTTCGATGCCGCCATCACGCGCGTGAAGAAGAAAGTGGATCCAAAACATTTCCAGATTTTCGATTGCTACGTGCGCAAGGCATGGCCGGCGCAAAAGGTGGCCGAGCAATTGCGAGTAAATATCGGCCAGGTCTATCTCGCGCGGCATCGGGTCTCGGCGCTGTTGAAGAAGGAGATCAAAGCGCTGCAGAAAACACACGGCTAAGATCGACCAAGGGCGCTCCCCAGAATTGCCGCTGGTACGGCCTGTGTGTAAGATCGGTGCATTCCTGACCAAGTGAAAGACCGCGGGCCGGAGGAGTCTGCTTCCGCGCAAGCTCCGTTCATTCCCGATCACGAAATGTTGCGGGTGATTGGGCGAGGTGCTTATGGCGAAATCTGGCTGGCCCGCACCCTTACAGGCGCATTACGCGCAGTAAAAGTTGTTTATCGCAGCACGTTCGATAGCGAACGTGCGTTTCAGCGCGAATTCCAAGGGATGTCGGCCTTCGAGCCGATCTCTCGCGCGCACGCCGGCTTCATCAGCATTCTGCACGTCGGCCGGACGACCGACTATCTCTACTACATCATGGAGCTGGCGGACGATCATATCGGCGGCCGCAACATCAACATCGTGAATTACGAGCCGCGCACCTTGAAAAGTGATCTCGCGCGGCACACGCGACTCTCCGCCGCGGAATCGATTCAGCTTGGGCTTTCGTTAACCGCGGCACTCGAGGCGTTGCACGCGCGGGGACTGGCGCATCGCGACATAAAACCATCCAACATCATCTTCATCGATGGTGTGCCGAAACTCGCCGACATTGGCCTGGTCGCTGCGACCGGGCAGCAGTCATTCGTCGGCACCGAGGGTTACGTTCCGCCGGAAGGACCGGGAACGCCGCAGGCCGACATCTTCAGTCTCGGCAAACTGCTTTATGAAATCTGCACCGGCAAAGATCGGCTCGATTTTCCGGAGATCGATTCGCACTTGAGCGACCGGCCGGACAAGGAGCAGCTGCTGCAATTGAACGACGTTCTAGTCAAAGCGTGCTCGAACGATCCGCGCAAGCGTTACGCATCCGCAGCAGAAATGCGCGACGATCTCGCCGCCTTGGAGCGAGGCGAACCACGGCCGCGCAAGAAGTCGCGTGCGAGATTTGCGATTGCTGGATTGTCGATCGTGCTGATTGCCGCCGCTCTGTTTGCAATTTGGTTGCGCTTTTTCACGTCGCCGGGTGTGGACCTTCATTTGCAGACGACAGTTCGGACCGAACCGCTCGGCGCCCTTGTTCTCCTGGATGACCATGCTAAGAAGAGTCCAGCGACTTTCGACGAGTTGGAGCCGCGCAAATACAAATTGCGCATCATGAATCCGGGTTACGATCCGATCGAGACGAGTATCGATCTTAGCGGCGGGAAATCGTTCGAGCCCTCCGTTTTTCGCTTGGTGCGCAGCAAAGGCGCGTTGGAAGTTCAATCTGATCCCCCCGGCGCGCAGTTTTCGTTGCGGAGCGAAGACGGCCAGATTTCGCGCGACGGAGTGACGCCAGCAAAGATTGTCGATCTTCCAACCGGAAATTATTCGGTGATGGCACGGCGAGGCGAGTGGGAAATGCACGAAACGGTTGAAGTGCAACGGGGCGAGATCACCCGGAAATCGTTCGCGTTTCTGAATGCAGCTGTAGCCATCGTCAGCGAACCGGCCGGTGCCGAGGTTTTTGTCGATGGAACGTCGCGTGGGCACACGCCGTTACAGATCGAACTTCCGGCGCGTCCGCACGAATTGGTCGCGCATCTCGATGGTTGGCCGGATGAACGGCAATCGCTTACGGTCGAAGCGCAACATGAAAACTTCGCGCATTTTGTTTTTGCAAACGGGAGCGTGAAAATTACGAGCGCGCCCGGCGGCGCAACTGTGATTGCAAATGGGCGCGAGCTCGGACAAACGCCGCTCGTAATCGAAGAAGTCAAGCCCGGCCCGGCGAATTACGAGCTGCGGCTGGCTGGTTACAAATCGACCTCCGCAAGCGGCCGGGTCGAGCCACAGCAGCAAGCTTTTCTGGCTGCGCGCCTGGAGAAAAGTCTCGGTCCGGAGCCGGGACATCCTTGGACGAACTCGTTAGGCATGAAGTTCGTTCCTCTCGGCGATATTCGCATCTCAATTTGGGAAACGCGGGTGCAGGATTACCAAACGTTTTGTCGCGCGACCGGAAGGCACTACGAACCACCTGATTTTTCACAGGCCCCGACGCATCCGGTTGTGAAAGTGAATTGGTTCGACGCAAACGCCTTTTGCAAATGGTTGACCGACAAAGAGCATGAAGAAAACATGTTGGAAGATCGACAATTTTATCGGCTGCCGACTGATCTGGAATGGAGCGCTGCCGTCGGCCTGCCCAGCGAGGGAGGCACGACGCCCGAGGCACGTGATGGAAAAATCCGAAATGAATTTCCGTGGGGCAAACAATGGCCACCGCCAAGTGGCGCCGGAAATTACGCTGACCGTAGCGCGAAACTGCGTGGTGGCGCGGTAATTGAAAATTACGTCGATAATTACCCGGCGACCGCGCCGGTCGGCAGCTTCAAGCCGAACTCGTTAGGCATTTACGACCTCGGCGGGAACGTGTGGGAATGGTGCGCGGAGGGGTATAGGGGGAACAGCGCAGGCGCAGGGCGGGACTGGGGCGTGTTGCGCGGGGGGTCCTGGGCGACGAGCAATCGCCTCGAGATGCAATCGTCGTATCGCGACGTGGTCGATCGGAATGATCGCGACGTAACTTACGGATTTCGCTGCGTGCTCGCGACGCAGCCTCAGAACGAAATGGAGAAGCAATAAGCGACCGTTTTGCAGCTAAGGACCGCCGTCTCTAGAGCTCGTACTTGTGGCGGGAGTTCTTTCGAGCAATTCGACTCTGGATTTGGTGAATCTCCAAGAGTCGAGCCTGCCAGACCGCGGAATGTCTTGCGGTTGGCAAGGCTCTGCCGCCCAGGTCGCCAGTAGTCGTTGTCCGTTGAGTCTGCCGCCCCTTCTCCGTTTCCTGCTTACGGTGATGCTGTCAGCGCATTAATCTTTTTTTTTAGCACTTCGCCGGCCTCTTTTCGGTGTTTGTCCGTGAAATTAAAATACGCCGCCGACAGAGTTTGGAGATACATCCGGCTTCCCTCGTCGGAAAGAATCACTGCCTTCGCCGCAAGCGGTAGGGCGACATCCGGATGGCGCATGGCAGGCGGCACTTCTAGAAGATTGTAGGCAGCCTCATTGTTGCACGCGGCAGCAAGGGCCTTGCGCCAGCGGAGATTGCCCGGATTAGACCGGTAGAGATTATCGAGCAGGTCTACCTGTCGGTGATACGCTTCTTGGACGTCGCGCCATCTCTTCAGATTTGCCTCGCTACCGCCGATGTTGCCAAAGATGGTGGCGCGAAGCTCCTCAACTTCCGTAGGCAGAGCAGTCGAGTGTCCATCGGGTGAGCTTGGTAGAGGCAGCGCAGCAAGGGCTTTCTCGTAATTTTCCACCGCACTTTTGGGCGATTCCACATAGTAACTGTTGCCGACCTTGTTCCAATTTCGCGCAATCGCCAGCTGCAGATCATCCGACTTCCCTCCTGGCGCATTGAAGATTCCTTCGCAAATCGACCGTGCTTCGGCGTAGCTGTCGCGAGCTTTTCTGACCAGGCCCTGGACCTTGAAAAGGTCACCGATGTGTTCGAGACAAGCGGCCTTACGCGCGCGCCAGCCTGAATCTGCGGGGCTCTTGGCGAGGAAATTCTCGATGATGTTCTGGGCAGCATCGTATTGCTGGCCGACCGACTCAATTCCTTTGGCGTCGGTAGATCGCGGTCCCAGCTTTTGCCTGAGCATATCGCCAAGCGTGAGACGGACATCGACTTCTCTTCCTGCGATTTCTGCATCCTTGGGAGCAGCTTCGCGGAGGCTGGCTAGCTTTGCAGAGCTGGGCTCCAGCAGTTGTCTGGCGTTGTCAATGGCGCCTGCGCGGTAAGAAAGAAGGCCCTCAGCTGCCTGATTGAGGATAGTTTCCCGTGCAATTTTCGCTCCGTGCACAGCGCCGGTCTGGTTCAACACTGATAAGAGATCCTTCAAATCCGCTACAGGCACAGTTACTTTTGTTGTGCCCTGGGCAGCGGCACCATCGCCCGTATCGGCCGCGTTGGTTGAGTCGGCGGCTGCGCCGCTAATCCCCGTCTGCGCAGCCAGGCGCTCAAGAATCTGCCCGGTTTTCTCCACTTGTGCGGTCAATTCGTCCATTCGGTGGTTTCGCATTTCTTCCTCTTTTTGCTTAGTCTCTGCCTTCGCCTGCTCATCGGCCTTGAGCTTTATACTTTTGGCGCGGTTCTGCGAAATCACGATTGCACCGGCAATGACGAGAACGAGCGCGCCGATCGAGCCGACTAACAAACGCCGGGTGCGCCTTTTTGATCGAGCGAGTCTTCGCAGCGCTTCGGATTCCCGTTCTCGAGCCTGAGCCAGTTTGCGCTCATTCTCTCGCTGGTCCAGACGAGCATCGCGTTTGACCCTGGCAATTTCGGCGAGCCGATCATGAGTCAATTCCAGCCAGGCAATACCGCTGGAAACGTCAAGCCGAAGAATGCGTGTGTCGATAAGCTTTTCGATGTCAGCAGCAGAAATTCCCTGCTGAAGCAGAGCATCTTCACGAGCGCAGCGGTTGCGCGCGCCAGAAGCAGTAATCAACCGGTCCTCAACGAAAGTCTGCAACTGCGGGCTCACAATGGCCATGCCGCGGTCGTAGAATTCATAAAGCACCGCCTCGACTTGTGCCTGACCCACCAATTCCGGCGTGATTTTGCTCAGCCCGACCTCTCGCCGCTTTCGGTTAAGCTGGCTGCAGAGCATGCTGAGCAGGGCCGGCTCGACTAATCGCTTCGAGATTTCTTTGCGATCAACCGCGGGGGCGGCGCTTCCTTCTCCGCGCGACCGAGAAACACGATCCACGATTTCTATCGCAACCGGTTCGTCGACCAGATCCGGCGCCGGTTTCAGGACGACCTCCAGGGCCTGTTGGCCACTCATGGGCAAGAGGCGGTAACGGTTCGTCATGACTCCCTTGAGCCGGCCGCGCAGACCCTCCAATTCCGGCAGGAAGTCTTCCCGCAACGCTAGGACCAGCTTGAAGTCGCTGCCGTACGGGTTGTACCGCTGGGCTAGATTGGGATCTTCCTCCAGCTGTTCTCGGACGCTTTCCGGAGTGGTATGTTCAGCCAAGTTTTCGAGTTCGGTGAGAAAGGTGTCCGCTCTGCTCTGCCGGATCGGATTCTCGCGCCCTACGGTGATGACCTCTTCAAACTGATCAAAAACCAGAACGGGCGTTAACAAATTGTTTTGCCTGTCCCACCACTCTACGTCTTTGCGGTGAAAATATTCCCAAAGCGTTTCATTGGTTCGCGGCTTCGGCGAATCGAACCCGGAGTTCTCAATGACCTGGCAAATATCCTCTTTGACCTGCTGACTCAGGGCCGGCTCTCGTTCGTCATGCTTTAAAACAACATAAATGGGGACGAAATTTGCGCGGCGCAGTTCAGGAAAAACGCCGGCCCGGAGCAATGAGCTTTTGCCGAAACCGGACTTGCCATAAAGCACGCACAGTTGCTCGGTTTTGATAAGACGGAAAAACTCCATTGTCTCGCGATGCCGGCCTTTGAAAAGCTGCTCGTTTTCCTCCACGAATCCCTCCAGCCCGGGCCATGGGTTGTCCTGGTCGAGCCTGTTAGACTTCGAGAGAGAGTCCTCAGCGATTGTCATACGCTCGCATATTCTTTGCGTTTAATGGAGCGGACGACTTTTCGGACTTCTTCAATGAATTCCGGGCTGGCAACACCTTCTGTAAGCCGGCTAGCGTGCAGTCGCTTGAATTGTTCCGGCACGTTGGATGCAGCGAAAGGAAGGTCATCGATCACGACCGGAAACACGAATTTGCGTGCTGGTTCATTGTGTTCGATTTCAGCCAATCGCTCGAGTGCCCAACTCCATTCACGGCGGAAGAACGGACGTTCCCGCTCCTCCACTGTATCGGCCCGCATTTGCGTCGTTTTCGAGCAGATAGGAAGGAAGACTCCGCATCGGGCAATCGCGGCCTGAACCGTTTGGGAGTAGTCATCTCCTCCACGCAAGCCGCCGCTGACGTCCATCCATACCTTAAAACCTTCCTTCTTGAGATCGTTTGCCAGCCGCTTGCTTCGTTCGACGTCCGCGCTCTCCGTGCCGCCGAGATCGCTGCGGGAGTAACTGATGAAAACCCAGTCGGTTCCGACCGAATCGGTCACATCAGCCGTTCGACGCGCGGAAGACTGCCGCGCCTCCTGCCTTTGCGCCCAGCTGTCGGCCAACTGCAAAATCAACGTTCGTGGATCGATGTCGGCTATCGGCTCGGCCTTCTTCGCGCAATGCCGCAGGAAAAAAGCTAGCTCCTTGTCGCGGCGCAGCTCGGCGTCCGCCACATATTGAACGCCCCCTGATTGGTCGACAAACGGAGTATCCTTCGTTAGGCGAAGGAAGAATCGCGCAAGCCAATCCTGAAAACTGTTGCCGAGCAAAAGCAGATGCTTGCCTTTCAACTCGGAAAAGAGCCGCCGTGGCCGGATTTCGTGATCCAAAAGCGCGGCAATGAAGTCGACGTAATCGCTTTCGGTCAAGGCGACGCAACCCGGGCTCTTGTAGCGCCCAAAAAGATGAAAGATGACCGGATAACCAGATCCGATCGCCTCCGCGATTTTTTCTTCCGCCGGGCGGCGGGTGGGTGCGAAGGAAAGAATCCGTGTGAGAGGCTCGCCGTTAAAGCGCTCTTGGTTTAAGGCCCTCTCAAGCAGGTCGTCTGGCGTGGTCGTGATAAAGAAATTAAGCTTTTTGATGCTGGCGAGTCGTCGCAAAGAAGCGGGAATCTCAAGATCGAGAGCCGAGTATATTTGCTTCATTTCGGTGTCGACTAGGTAGCGGTTGGAATCGAGTTGCGGGTGCAAGGCCACGACGTTAGGCAGTTGCGTGGCGCTTGTCTCGAGTGGGTTGGGCAAGCCAAGGCGAGAGGCAAAGATCTTAGCAAGCAAGGCGTGGAGTTCGACCGGTTGCGGCACGTTCTTGATCACGGGGTTGATGCTGTCAAAAAGCTCGGGCGCACCGGTAGTCTGCTTGGCGCGCCCCGCATCGAACCCACTCTGCACCATGAGCAAACCTTGTCCGACAATTGGAATTACGCCCTCGCCCTCATCTTCGCGCTCGATCGCGTCGACAATATCCCAGACATGTGGGTGAATTGGAGGGACTTCGGGCGAATCCAACAGGGGCTTACGTTCCTGCGGCATAAACGAGTTATTGTGACTAATGGCTAACCAGCTTGGCAAGGTTTTTCCGCGGTGCGTCGACAAAACAGGTGAGCGCAACCCTGGCATCATCCTCCGCTGGGACTGTCGAATTTGCGCTCGATCGCGAGCCTGATATTTTTCTACGAAGAACGCTTCTGATCAGATTTGAGCAGTGTCGTTCATAAAGGAACGGAGTCTTTGTCCGCTGCATCTGTGGGTGCCCTCTTATACGACGCGACAGGGATTCCGACGCAGTGTGCAAGAGTTTGTGCAAGAATAGAGTGCTAATCTGCATTCGTGTTTCCGATTCCCAAAATATCCATAGGGCTGGAATTCACTTGCAGCACCGGTTCTCGGCACCTCGGAGTCTACAAGGGTTCGAACCTGTAACCCGACTGTGGCAGCGAAGTGATCCATCAAGAAGTCACCCACCGCCCGTCGGGCGAAACTTTATAAGATCCCGCAAAACTCGAGATGGAGATGCAACAGGACATCAGAGCTGGAAGAAATGTGATTTCTCATTGTCGCTGATCGGGTGGCAGCGACGCCTGTCAAAAGTGTGGGCTGAACAGCCACATAATTGTATCCCCTAGGCCCAAAAATCAGCAAATTGGAGCTGAAATCGGCTAAAGCTGAATCGTCGTAAGTTGCTGATTTCCGAGATAAAATCAAAAATAGCTAAAGCCGGCAAATACCCGTTTTCTAATTACAAATCAGCTGCCGCGTTTGATCTATGGTTGAAGTGACGCTGCCCACCGACGCTTCCGACGCCGTGCCGGAAATCGCCCTTTGCGACACTTCGTTCTCGAATCTTTGAAATGTCTACTTTGAAGAGCAAAACTCCGTGACAATCTGTGACAAATTCCGTCAAACAAACCACGCTGAATGACGACGAAACACAGTTTACTCTCGTGAACTGCATCAGGTAGCGAGGTTTGTATGGCTCCGAGCGGGTTCAACTCCCCTCGCCTCCACCCTTGCCTTTGGAGCGCACTGTAAAAGCGAAGACGGACTGTTTCTGTAAATCCCCGGCGCTGCACGAGCTACGGATCAATGCCGCTTCCGCGATCCAAAATAATTTGCATCGGCGCCGAAATAAAGCTTTCCAAGTGGATCACGCTAGTGCTATAAAGATCATAATTGTTATAGCTTCTCGCGGCTTCTCCATTTTATGAACTCCGGCTTGCTCACCAAAATCGTTTATCACTGCGCACTCTTACTTGCTTGCTTCACCCTCGCCGCCCGCCCGCAACAGCCGGTCTTTCTCACCCCCGGCAAGAACG
>JBAQJG010000489.1:0-16394 GCA_049300145.1 Chthoniobacterales bacterium
TCGGTTTGCACTAAATTTTTGTATTCGACGTTGTCGATGGTGATGTCGCGTTTGACCGCGCTGAGAACGCCGCGGCTGATCGAGCTGCCGTAACCGACAGCGTTGCCCACCACGATGACCGTCTCGCCGAGCAAATTGGGCGAAATATTATCGAGGTTAATAAACGGAAACGCGGCTTTGGCATCGATTTTGATGAACGCCAGGTCCGTTTTGTCGTTGCCCGCAATGTAATGCGCGTTGTAGGTCTTCCCATCGTTCGTCATCACCTGGATTTTTAAATCCGCCGCCCGCTCGACGACGTGTTGATTGGTAACAATGTAGCCGGCCGGATCGACAATGAACCCCGAGCCGAGACTTTGCAGCGTCTGGCGAATCTCGCGCGGGCGGCTTCGATAGTTGCGAAAAAATTGCGCGTAAAAATCTTCGATCGGATCGCGCACCGTTCTCCGAACAACCCGCTCGGTGTTGACGTTGACGACCGCCGGCAGAACTTTCGCGAGCGCTAAGACAGCGGGCTCTGAAGCTGGATCGGCTTGCGCGAGTGAAGATGTCGATCCCGCGAGCAGAAGCAGAATGCAACCGACAGCCGTGAACCGGCGCCGCGCTTTAGGGGATTGATCGAAACGAAACATTACTATTTCAATTGTTCTGCGATCTCTTTTGGCAAAAGCTGGTGCAGTTCAGGGTAAACCTCGCCGATTAGAATTAGATCCAGCTCATCCTTCTTGCGCTTGCTCAATCTTCTCTCGCGATCGCTCCAGACCCAAATTTTCCCCTGGATCACATCTTTCAAATCCGCCACCGGCACGCTTATTCCCAGGACGTCGCGCCGTTCCGACCGCCCTGACAAAATTCTGATAGCGAAGATCGGTTGTGAACTGAAGATTCAATTTGCTTTTCATTTTTTTGGCGTTGATCGAACGCGGAAACTCGCAGATCGAAAATCCCCCTGCGACCAACTCGTCGCGGATCGCTGCTAGGTTTTCCGCGACCACAATCATGTCGGCATCCATCGTGTAAACTGGCTCGACGTAACAATTCACCGCCAGACCTCCAATGAGACACCATGGCCCGTGTCGATCCAGAATTGCGGCGACCTCCGCAAAGTCACTGGCGCCGCCGTTGGTAACGGAATTGTAAATTTCAGCCGCAGTCATCAGCGCATTGCGGGTGCAGTATCGAAGCTGACTTTCTACTGTCAACTTGCTGGAGAGGTGGAATGCGCAGTCCCTCGCGCGTTGTTCTACGTCGCAGCGGCGCCGCCATTTTTAGCATCGAGCCACGGAGCGCTCGATGCACCTTGCGCGCAATCCAGCAGAATCGGGCACTGTCAACTTGCCGCTCAGCGTAATGGTTGCAGATTAAAATCGCTATGCGGCCTTCAATTGCTACTCGCGCAAATCTCGATCTGCTCGAGGAGAATTATCGGCGCTGGCAAGAGAATCCCGAGTCGGTCGATTCGGGTTGGTCGGCGTTTTTCGAAGGCTTCGAGCTGGGCAACCTGCCGCAACGAAATGGCGCGGTCGCAGGTGGGTCGCCGCGCGCGGAACCTGGCGAAGGGTCGCTGCAAACGCGCGTTGACGGTCTCGTTTACGCTTATCGCACCCTCGGCCACACGATTGCGCTCGTAAACCCGCTGGCGGAGAAGCGGCCGGAGAATTCGTCGCTCACACTGCGCGAGCTCGGCTTCAACGAAAAAGATCTCGATCTTCGCGTCTCATCCAAGTTCTTCCTCGACAACGAGGAGATGACGCTGCGCGAGATGATCGCGCGTCTCCAGAAGATTTATGCCGGCTCCATCGGCGCCGAGTTCATGCACATCCAGAACACGCGCATCCGCAACTGGGTGCGGCACCGCCTCGAGTCGCGAGCGGACAAGTATTCCACTCCGCGTCAGGTGCAGGTCGCGCTTTTGCGCACGCTAATGGAAGCCGACTCGTTCGAGGTGTTTTTGCATTCGCGCTACGTTGGTCAAAAACGCTTTTCATTGCAGGGCGCGGAATCGCTGATGGTGATTCTCGATACGATTCTGCACAAATGTCCCCCCGCTGCCGTGGAAGAAATTTGCATGGGCATGGCGCACCGCGGTCGATTGAACGTGCTGGCGAATTTCTTGAAAAAATCACTGCGCGTCATCTTCACCGAGTTCAGCGAGAACTACATCCCCGATCTGGTCGCCGGCGATGGCGATGTGAAATATCATCTCGGATATCGCACCGTTCGGAAACTTTCTTCGGGCGCCGAAGTTGAGATTCGTCTCTCGGCAAACCCGAGTCATCTCGAAGCGGTTGACCCCGTGGTCGAGGGGAAAGCGCGTGCGCGTCAACGCATTCGGGGCGATACCGAGCATCGCAAGAAAGTCCTGCCGCTTTTGATCCATGGCGATGCCGCCTTCGCGGGGCAGGGGATTGTCGCGGAAACGCTGAACCTGTCGCAACTGGACGGCTACGGCACAGGCGGCACCGTGCATGTTGTCGTAAACAACCAAATCGGATTCACGACTCTGCCGGAGGACGCGCGGTCGTCCATGTACGCGACCGACATCGCGAAGATGATCGAAGTCCCGATTTTACACGTCAATGGCGATGACCCGCTTGCTTGCATGCAGGTGAGCGAGCTCGCGCTCGATTTTCGACAGGAATTTGGTCGAGACATTGTTATCGACATGTATTGTTACCGGCGCTACGGCCACAACGAAGGCGACGAGCCCGCGTTCACTCAGCCCGATCTGTATGCGAAGATCGACAAGCATCCGTCGGTGGCACGGTTGTATAAACGCGACCTTCTTGAAGCCGGCACTCTCAGCGATGACGACGCAGCTTCGCTCGAAACCGAATTCGATCTTCGCCTCGAGATGACCCTCGACAATGTTAAAGCGATCGAAAAGGAAAAAGCGGGCAAACAGGCGAAGTTCCGGGAATCGACCGCCGTTTTCCAACCGGAATTCAAGAGCTCGTCGGTTTCGACAGCGATCAGCGAGAATGCGCTGAAGACGATTGTCGATGCGCTGACCAATGTTCCCGGCGATTTCAATATTCAGCCGAAGATCAAACGCATCATCCTCGAGCACCGCCGTAAGATTTTTAAAAACGGCGGACCGTACGAATGGCATTATGCGGAGCTGCTCGCCTACGGTTCGCTGCTTCTGGAAGGCACGCCGGTGCGATTGTCGGGCCAGGACAGCGCGCGCGGAACATTTAGTACCCGGCACGCGATTCTTTACGATGCAAAAACCGGGGCGCCCTACGTGCCACTGATGCATCTGGCAGAAAAGCAGGCGCGCATTTGCATTTACAACAGTCTCCTCTCCGAAGCGGCCGTGCTTGGGTTCGATTACGGATACTCACTCGATTACCCCGAGATGCTTTGCTTGTGGGAAGCGCAGTTCGGCGATTTCGCCAACGGCGCGCAAACCATTATCGATCAGTTTATTGTTTCGGCGGAATCGAAATGGCAGCGCCCGAGCGGCATCGTTTTGCTGTTGCCTCACGGTTACGAAGGGCAGGGCCCGGAACATTCCAGCGGCCGGCTCGAGCGTTTCCTGCAACTTTGCGCCGAGGACAATATCCAGGTCTGCAATCTAACCACCTCAGCCCAGTATTTTCACCTTTTGCGCCGGCAAATGAAACGCGATTTCATCAAACCACCCGTGATCATGACGCCGAAAAGTCTATTACGCGCTGAGTTCGCTTCGTCGCGCGCGGAAGAATTTACGAGCGGGCGGTTTGAAGAAATTCTTGGCGGGCCGGACGCGGGTCCGGTCGACAAAACGAAGCGGATCGTTTTTTGCTCGGGTAAAGTCTATTACGACCTGCTCAATTACCGGACCGATCGAAAGATCGACAATGCGGCGATCATTCGCATCGAGCAGCTTTATCCCTTCGCCGAAAAACGGCTGCGGGAAATGATGAAAGGATTTCCCCAAAGCGTGAAGCTCGTCTGGTGTCAGGAAGAACCGGAGAACATGGGGGCGTGGACATTCGTGGAGCCGCGACTGCGCACCATGTTTTGCCGCGAAATCGCCTATGCCGGCCGTCGCGCCAGCGCCAGTCCCGCCGTCGGGTCGCTCGTTTTGCATAGACGCGAGCAGGCCCGTCTCGTCGCGGACGCGTTTTCGATTTAGAGAACTGTAGCGGCGGGCGTGTCGCCCGCTTTGACAACCTTCCGCACCCGACACGACTGCCTCTAAGGTAATGTTTGATTCGACCAGCGGATTTTTCTGCGCTTAGTTAGGCGCCGATGGCCATCGAAGTAAAAATTCCGGCGGTCGGCGAGTCCATCTCGAGTGGCATTGTTTCCGTCTGGCACAAAAAATCCGGCGACTTTGTTAACGCCGGCGATGCGCTCTTCACTCTCGAAACCGACAAAGTTTCTACCGAAATCACTGCCGAAACGCCCGGTGTGCTCGACACGATGGTGCCCGAAGGCCAGGAAGTGAAGATCGGCGAAGTCGTCGCAACCATCGACGATTCAAAAACGGCGCCCACCAAATTTGAACCAGCGGAGAAAAAAGCTGCGCCGGAAAAGAAATCTGTAGCCGCCCCGAAAGCTTTCGGGGCTGACCGCGGACCGGGGTCACCGGTCCCGGCTACAGGGCCGAAAGATAAAGCACTTTCACCGGCGGTTCGCCGGATTGTTGAAGAAGAACATGTCGAGACGGAAAAGATTTCCGGGACCGGAAAGGACGGTCGCCTGACGAAAGGCGATGTTCTAGCCGCCTCGGAAAACAGAACTGTAGGGGAAGCTGTTAGCTTCCCTGGGACGGCAACGCCGTCCCCTACAGCGGCCGAAAATCGACAATCGGCCGATGGTCGATTCACACGCAAAAAGATGTCGCCGTTGCGGCGGAAAATCGCTGCGCAACTCGTCATGGCTCAGCACACGGCGGCGATTCTCACCACTTTCAATGAGTGCGACATGAGCGCCGTCCAGGAATTGCGCGCGAAATCGCAGGAGGCGTTCATGAAAGGGAACAGCGTGAAGCTCGGTTTCATGTCCTTCTTTATCAAAGCCTGCGTTGAAGCGCTCAAAGCAGTTCCCGTCGTAAATGGCCGCATTGAAGATGAAGATTTTATCCAAAATAATTTTTACGACATCGGCGTGGCCGTTGGAACGGAGCGCGGCCTCGTCGTTCCGGTGATGCGTGATGCCGACAAAAAAGGTTTTGCCGATCTCGAACTCGACATTGCCGGTTTCGCGGTGAAAGCGCGTGAAGGAAAATTGAAGATCGAAGATTTGCAGGGCGGCACGTTTACGATTTCAAACGGCGGCGTTTACGGCTCGCTTCTGAGCACGCCGATTTTGAATCCGCCGCAGAGCGGAATTCTCGGCATGCACAAAATCATGGAGCGACCCGTGGCAGTGAGTGGCAAAGTGGAGGTGCGCCCGATGATGTATCTCGCGCTCAGCTACGATCACCGCGCCATCGATGGCAAAGAAGCCGTCACATTCCTGATTAAAGTAAAGGAATGCATCGAGGATCCGAAAAAGCTGCCGCTGGATTTTTAGTGACCTAGTTTCGATCTTTCGGAAAGACGTGCACGCGTCATGCGCTCGCGTAGGCCGCCCTCCTTCAAGAAAGCTTTTTCGAGTTGCCTCAGTTGCTGGTCGAGCAGGTAATTGGTTTGATGAATGAGGCAAATTAGAATGTTCGCCACCACTGCGGGTGGTCGCGTTTCGATGTAGGTTTTATAGGTCTCATACGACGAATCCTTGTGATTTCCTAAGCCTCTAACGAAACGCGCTTCACGGCTGTTCTTATCCCAAAGCGGCAATCCGCGCACGCGTAGAAAATCGCGATAATCTTCCAACAATTCTTCCAAACTAGCGCGGGCGCCGTTCATTAGTTTGATTTCAATTTCCTTGGATGTTCCCGAGGCCTGGCTCCCTTCGATAATGTTTTGTTTGCCGGAACGCGCGGCCTGCACCATTTGCTCACGCGTGCGGTCGCGCTTGTCGAGAAACCGCTCGCAAAAGCGGACTCTGCCATCATAGACAATTCTTGCTTTGCGAAAAGAGAGAAGGTTCTCGTAACCGCCGTGAGGCGGAATAAACTTCTCGGGCATGGCGAGTAGTTTATGAGTCGAATGAGACTTATACGACTCATAAAACGTTTGGCGTAAGCTAGCTTTTCGGCGATTGCTGCTGACAATGGAAAAATTTGACATTATTATCATTGGTTCGGGGCCAGGCGGCTACGTTGCCGCGATCCGTGCCGGCCAGCTCGGATTGAAGACGGTCATTGTCGAAAAAGACAAAGATCTAGGCGGCACTTGCCTCAACATTGGCTGCATCCCGAGCAAGGCGCTGCTCACTTCGAGCGATCATTTCGTGTTTGCAAAAAAGGAAGCCGGGAAGCACGGCATTATCATCGAAAACGCAAGTGTCGATCTTGCGAAGATGCAGCAGCGCAAAGACAAGGTCGTCAGAACGATGAACAGCGGTGTCCGCGCGCTCATGAAAACGAACAAGGTGATGACGTTCGAGGGATTCGGGACCATCACTGCCCCTGGAAAAGTTTCGGTCAGATCATCCAAAGGCGAGGAGCAGGAGATCGAGACGAAAAATATCATCATCGCCACCGGCAGCGCGCCGATCGAGCTGCCGTTCGCAAAGTTTGACGGCAAAACAATCGTCAGCAGCACTGAAGCGCTCACTTTTGCGGAAGCGCCGCCCAAATTTCTGGTCGTCGGCGCCGGCGCAATCGGTCTCGAGCTCGGATCAGTTTGGGCCCGGCTCGGATCGGAAGTAACGATTCTCGAATTTCTGCCGCGCATCGCCGTCGGCTTCGACCTGGAGCTGTCGAACATGCTCCAACGCTCGCTTACCGCACAGGGGATCACGTTTCATCTCGAAACCAAAGTGAGCGCGGTCAAGATCGACAATGGCCGCGTGACGGCGACCGCGACCAAAGGGAAAGAAGAACTGAAGTTCGATGCGGATAAAGTTCTTGTTTCGGTCGGGCGCCGTCCGTTTTCTGAAGGACTCGGCGCGGAAAAAGTTGGGGTTGAGTTCGACGAAAAGAAGCGGATCAAAGTGGACAAACATTTCCGCACAAATGTGGAAGGGATCTACGCGATCGGCGACGTGATTGCGGGGCCGATGCTGGCGCACAAAGCGTCAGACGAAGGCATCGCGTGCGTAGAGACGATTGCCGGAAAATCCGGCCACGTGAATTACGACGCTATTGCCGGAATCATATACACGAATCCGGAGCTCGCGGGCGTCGGGCTAACTGAAGAACAGGCGAAAGAAAAGGGGATCGACTATCGCGTGGGCAAATTTCCGTTTCGCGCCACCGGCCGCGCGGTGGCAAACGAAGATCTCGAGGGAATAGTTAAGTTCATCGCCGACGCGAAGACGGACCGGATTCTGGGCGCGCATATTTTGCAACACTCGGCCTCCGAGCTAATCGCCGAAGCCGTTTCGGTGATTGAATTTGGTGGCAGCTCGGAAGATCTCGGCCGGACTACTCATTCGCATCCGACCTTGAGCGAAGCGGTCAAAGAAGCCGCGCTTAATGTCGAGAAACGCGCGCTCCATATCATGAATCGCTGAGGCCAATGAGGGATCGAGCAGTCCCGTGCTCGATATTAAATCAAGTCGGCGGAGCCGCGCTTATTCTGCGCGACGTATTCAATCGAGTTTGCGGCTGCGCCGCTTGTATTGGGATCGCCCGACGGAGCGGTCGATCCACCTCGCGTCGGCGGTTATTCATCGTGCATTTGCACTTTCGCGCCGTCGAATCACAAATAGCGTCACGAGCCCAGCCAGGGCGCAAATGATTGCGCCAAATGCGAGCGCGAAAGGCGTGCCTAACCAATGCGCGAGGGCGCCTGCTTCGAGGCTGCCCAGCGGAATCATCGCGCCGAAAACAAGCGACCATACGCCCATGACGCGTCCTCGCATTTCATCCGGTACGATGGTTTGCAGCGCGGTGTTCGAGGTGGAGAAAAACAGCAGCATGCCAAACCCCACGAGCGTAAGAAAGATCAGAGCGACATAGAAATTCCGCGTCAGCGCAAACGCGAGTAGTGCGATTGAAAATAACCAGACTCCGCCGAGCGCGAGTTTTCGTGGCGTGAACAGATGTCCATAGGTCGCCACAACGAGCGCGCCGATAAAAGCTCCGGCTCCGCTGGCCGACATTAACACGCCGTAGCCATTAGCACCGCGGCCAAGCACGTCGCGCGCGAACGCCGGCATCAGCACTGCGTACGACCAGCCGAAGATGCCCACGCTGAGAAATAGCAGCAGAATCGTGCGCACGCGTTGATGTTTCATTGAATAAACAATGCCATTCCACGCATGCTCGGTCGCAGAGACGATGTGTGCCGGGCGCTCGAACGCTGGCAAACGCATCATCAGCAAACCGGCGATCACCGCAACAAAGGTCACACCGTTTAGGAAAAAACACATCGCAACGCCGACCGCGCCAATCATTAAGCCGGCTATCGACGGGCCGATAACGCGCGCACCGTTCACGATCGAACTGTTGAGCGAAATCGCGTTAAGCAAATCTTCGCGGCTCGCCATTTCGACGGTGAACGCCTGACGCGCGGGCATATCGAAGCCCATCGCCACGCCATTAAGCGCAGCGATAAGGATAATGAATAATGGCGTGGCAAATCCGGCCCAGGCGCCGGCTGCGAGCAGAAACGCGCAAATCATTTGCGCAGTCTGCGTCGCGATAATGATCGACCGTTTCGGGTAGCGATCGGCCAGCGATCCACCCCAGATTGAGAAGAGCATCATCGGCGCGGAGCCAACGGCGGCGACGGCGCCGAGCAACAATTTCGAGTTCGTGATCTGATAGACGAACCAGCTCATCGCTGTTTGTTGCATCCAAGTGCCAATGAGCGAGACGAGCTGACCCCAAAAAAAGAGGCGATAATTACGATGCCGCAGGGCGCGGAACGTGTGACGCCAGGTGATTCCGCCTACCGGCAGGCGACGCGGCCGGCCGCTGATATCTTCCGGCACGCGTGCTGTCTCAGTAGTGGTGGGCGGCATCAAGAAATCATGGCGCTGTCCAGGCGATTGTGCCACTCGCGGAAAAGACAACACCTGGAATTTGTAGCCACCGGCCTATGGCCGATTAGGCAAGCCAAACGAACACTCGACGGCATCTGCCGGGAGAATCCGGTTAGGGCGTGCTAAATTAGAAATGTGCAAAGCACAGCGGCAATCTTATTGCGCAAGAGAAAGTTCAGCGACACCAGCCTCATTATTTCGTGGTGCACGGAATCGCTCGGCTGCATTCAAACCGTCGCGAAAGGGGCGCGACGCGCCAAAAGTCCGTTTGCCGGCAGATTGGATTTGTTTTTCGAAGCCGAAATTCAGATCGCGCCAAGCCGTAAATCGAATCTGCACACACTCACGGAGGTCGTTCTGCGCAAGACCTTCGGCGGTATTCGAACGGATTATCTGCGCATGCAGACAGCCGCTTATTTTGTGGAGCTAATCGAGATTTGTACCGAGCGGGATCATCGCGACCCGGAACTGTTTGCCTTGTTGCGTCGCGCGTTCGGCTATCTCGATGCCAACGATCCGAATCCGCGCGCCGTCTCCCACTTCGAAACCGAGCTGGCGCGCATCGCTGGTGTGCACGACGTCAGGAAATTGAAAGCGAATCCGGCTTTTGCGCTCGGAAATTTATTTGGGAGATTACCGTTGTCGCGTACGCCCTTGCTTAAAGCGTTGGTCCCCAACAAAGACACGAAACCAAAATTGCGAACGGAAGCTTAACAAAGATGCGAACACGTTTCGTCGCGAGTCTGATTTTGCCGGCCGCGCTGAGTTCGGCTGCGCTGGCGAATGAAACGTACAAATTCGACCAATCGCACTCCACGATCAGGTTCAAAGTCCACCAGTTTCTCGGAACAACGAACGGCAGGTTTACGAAATTCAGCGGTGAGATCGACATCGACCGCGAGCATCCCGAGAAATCGTCGGTGTCGGCGAAGATTGACGTCCGCAGCATCGATACCAGGATCCAAAAGCGCGACGATCATCTGCGCAGCGCCGAGTTCTTTGACGTTGCGAAATTTCCCGAGATCACATTTAAGAGCCGCAGCGTCAGGCGAACGGGGCCGCAAAGCGGCGACATTCTCGGCGATCTCACCATGCACGGCGTCACGAAACCGATTACGCTGCATGTGAAATTGCTGACCCCGATTTCGAACGAGGTGAAACAAACACGATGGACAGTCACCACCGAACCGCTCAAGCGCCGCGAGTTCAATCTAATGTTCAGCCAGGGCGCGGAAGCGATTTCAGGCATCAGCCAGACCGTCGCGATCAACATCGAGGTCGAAGCGGCTCGGGCGCAGTGATGCGTCGAGCTTTTTTGGAAGAGCGAGCGAATTAATCACCCCAAATTGATGGAAATCACGCCGCTCGGAGATTCCGCGCTTATCGAGCGGATTCGCAATCAGTTCGAAGACGCGCCTGAGCAAACCTCGAATGAGGTTCTTCGCGCGCTCCGGCGGATCGAGGACGCGCGTATTCCTGGCGTGATCGAACTCGCGCCCGCTTACACGACGGTCGCAGTTTTTTTCGATCCGCTTCGGGTGATGGACGATACAGCCAAGATCGATCAGGTCATTGAGTTGCTCACACAAAAAATCCACGAAGCGCTCTCGCGCGACGGGCGTCGCAAGCAGAGAGACAAGGGCACGCGGCTAATCGAGATTCCGGTTTGTTACGAGGCGGAGTTTGCTCTCGATCTCGAGGAAGTTTCCCGGCAGACGCGGGTCGATCCGATTGAAGTTATCGATCTTCACCACGCCGCTCACTACCGCGTCAGCTGCATCGGGTTCACACCAGGCTTTCTCTTCCTCAGCGGGTTGCATAAACGACTTGCCACACGGCGTCGCTCAATTCCGCGGAAAGAAATCCCCGCCGGCTCGGTTGCGATCGCCGGAGCGCAGACCGGAATATATCCGATGAAATCCCCAGGAGGCTGGAACATTATCGGTCGCACGCCGTTGTGTCTGTTTGATCCACGAAACGATCCGCCCGCACTCCTCCGCCCTGGTGATCGCGTCTGTTTCCGCGCCGTCACCCGCGAGGAATTTGAAAGGATGAAGCGTTAAATCGTTGAATCGGTGAAGATCGACATCACTCGCGCGGGATTTTTGACGAGCGTGCAAGACCTCGGGCGACTCGGATTTCGCCAGTTTGGCGTTTCGGTTGGCGGCGCGCTCGATTCGCACGCGTTGCGCGTCGCGAATCTTCTCGTGGGCAATGCCGAATCGGCTGCCGGACTCGAAATCACGCTTGGCGGTTTGCGATTGCGTTTCGTTGATGATCGAATCGTGGGTTGGTGCGGAGGCGAGTTCGATGTGCGTCTCGGATCCATGTCTGTGGCGGCGGGTCATGCCGCGCTCGTGCGAGCAGGGCAGGAGTTGATGTTTAATCAGCCGAAAGTCGGATGCCGATGTTGGCTCGGAATCTCCGGCGAAATCGACGTGCCGATTGTGCTCGGGAGTCGCTCCACCGATTTACGCACAAATTTTGGCGGCTTCGATGGTCGCGCGCTGCGCGACGGCGACGAAATTGCGCTCGGGAAAAATTCCAAGCACGCTCAATCACTTGTCGATCTTTTGCGCGAGCAGCGAATTTCCTCCTGGAGTCCACCGCACGATTGGTCGAGCCCCGCGCAACGCGAGCCCATTTTGCGCGTGATGCGCGGCTCTGATTGGAACCGATTCAACGATGTAACGATTCAACGATTCACGAACGAAGTATTCATCGTCTCGCCAGATTCGGACCGGATGGGCGTGCGTCTCGAAGGTATAGAGTTGAAGCGAAATCATGATATCGATCTTATCTCCGAAGCGGTTGTGCCAGGAACGATTCAGGTGCCGCCCGGCGGCAAACCGATTGTTTTACTGGGAGATTGCCAAACCATTGGCGGTTATCCCAAAATCGCGCACGTGATCGGTGTCGATCTTCCAATCGCGGCCCAGCTTCGCGTCGGTGATCGCGTTCGGTTTTGCGAGGTCTCTCTCACAGAGGCACATCACCTTCTTGCCGAGCGGGAGCGCGATCTTGCAGAATTCCGAGTTGGAATCGAACTCCACGTGCGATGACTTTGCAGGTCGATCTTAATGCCGATCTCGGTGAAGGCGCCGGACACGATGAAGAACTGCTCGCGCTCGTCACTTCGGCAAACATTGCGTGCGGGTTTCACGCCGGCGACGCCAACACCATGCGCCAATCAATCGAGGCCGCTCGCAATCACGGCGTTGCGGTCGGCCCTCATCCGAGCCTTTTCGATCGCGAAAACTTCGGCCGAAAAGAATTGCCGGTCGCATCCGATAAAGTTCTTGACGCGGTGACGTATCAACTTGGCATTTTTCAAGCAATTGCCGAGGCCGCCGGTGTTCGGCCAAATCATGTAAAACCGCATGGGGCTCTATATAATATGGCGGTGCGCGATCCTGGTCTGGCCGAGGCAGTGGCGCGCGCGATTGCCGCTGTCGATCCAACGCTGATTCTCTTCGCGCCAGGGAAGAGCGCGCTCGCTTCCGCTGGTGAAGGGAATGGATTAAGAATCGCACCCGAAGTTTTTGCCGATCGCAATTATCTGAGCGACGGGGCGCTGGTTCCGCGCTCGCGGTTGGATGCCCTGCTGCACGATCCCGAGGAAGCCGCCGAACGCGTGTTGCGAATGTTGCGCGAAGGCAAGGTTCGATCGGTCGATGGAGGAGATGTCGATGTCCAGGCGACGACAATTTGCGTGCATGGCGACACGCCAGGCGCCGTGGATTTTGCGTGCGCGCTGCGATCGCAGCTTGAAAAAGAAGGTGTAACAATTCGCGCGCCGGGGAGAGTCCGTTGTGAAGGATAGGATCGCAAATGGAGCTGGCGCGCCCCCGCGCCGAAGGGGATTTCTTCGGCCCGAGGGCGGGCCGTCGCCAGATCGGTCGGTCCCACATCGTCACCTTGCGCATGTGGATTCGTTTCGAGACAGCCCGATCGTATCTTTTACGGCCTGCACCGCACAGCGTCGAAAGCTCCTCGCATGCTCGCAGTGTCATAAGATTTTGCGCACGATCTGGAGCTTTCGGCTGCGCATGACGGCCGGTGGGTAGGCCACTACATTCTAATGCCGGATCATGTGCATTTTTTTGCGCGGCCGGAAATAGATGCGCTGGGCATGGCGGGTTGGGTGCAGATGTGGAAAAGCGTCAGCTCACGGCGCATCGCGGCGGCGCTTGGGATCAAGCAGCCAATCTGGCAGGCGGATTACTTCGATCGCTATCTTCGATCCAGTGAAAACTACTCGGAAAAATGGCATTACGTTGAACTAAATGCCGCGCGGGCGGGGCTCATTGAGACCGTCGAGGCGTGGCCGTATCGCGGAACAATAAATGATCTGATGTTTTAATGCGGCAGAAGAGGATTTCTTCGGCCCGAGGGCGGGCCGTCTCCAGATCGGCGGTCGAATTCGCGCGCGAATTGCGCTCGCAAACTTGAACACCAAAAGCGTGATAATTCGTGCGCCGAAAAGTCTTTATGAATCCGAATGACGAAACACAAAAAGTCGCGGGGGGTGCCCTCTAAACGATCCATTTCGTCATTCGGATTTCGTCATTTTGCGTTGCTCTCCCGGCGCAGCGCGCTACAACCGCCGAGTGATCGCATGAGTGACAAGATCGACAACGCAGCTACTGTAGGGGACGACGATGTCGTCCTTGGGAAGCCAACGGCTTCCCCTACAAACGTCCAGACCAGTCTGGTCCGCGCCCTCGGTCCGATCGACGCCACGATGATCGTGATGGGCTCGATGATCGGCTCGGGAATTTTTATCACCTCGGCGGAATCGGCGCGCTTGATTGGGGCGCCTGGTTGGTTGTTGCTGGCGTGGGGCGTGGCAGGCTTGATGACAATCACGGGCGCGCTTTGTTGCGCCGAGCTCGCGACGATGATGCCACGTGCGGGCGGCGTTTACGTTTTTCTGCGCGAAGCGTATGGCCCCCCGTTGGGCTTCTTATTTGGCTGGACGCTGTTTCTCGTCGTGCACACGGGAACGATCGCGGCCGTGGCAATTGCGTTCGGAAAATTTCTCGGCGTTTTCATTCCCGCGGTCGCGTCGGACAATTATCTCGTCGTCCCAATCTCCTTGGGCCGCGGCTATGCCCTCAGTTTGTCGATGGAGCAAGTCGTCGCCATTGGATTGATTGCGTTGCTGACATGGACCAACACCCGCGGACTGAAAATCGGAAAGCTGGTGCAAAACACATTCACGTTTGCAAAGACAGCGGCGCTTGCTGCCGTCGTGCTAATCGGGCTTGCGCTGGGATGGAGCGCGAACAGCGCCGCCCGCTCAGCCGAGTGGTGGAATTCGTGGGCCAACGGTTGGAGTCCGCAAATTGCGCAGCCCGGATTTACCATTGTTGGCGGATTGGCGCTCGCGCTGTTGTTTGGCAAGGCCATGGTCGGTCCGCTCTTCGCTCAGACCGCCTGGACGAACGTGACGTTCATCGGCAGCGAAGTGCGCGAACCGGGAAAAAATCTCTCGCGCGCATTGCTTTTCGGTTGCGGCATCGTCGTCGTCCTCTATGTCCTCGCTAACGTCGCTTACCTCGCGGTCTTGCCATTTCCGGAAATTCAACACGCGCCGCAGAATCGCGTTGCCGTGGCGATGATGAACGCCGTCTTCGGTCATCCCGGCGCGTTGTGCATGGCAGCGGCGATCATGATTTCGACGTTCGGCTGCGACAACGGACTCATCCTGGCCGGCGCGCGGGTGTATTACGCCATGGCGCGTGACGGCCTGTTTTTCAAAAAAATCGCCACGACCAACGCGCGTCATGTGCCGGCAGCAGCGCTGGTCGCGCAAGGAATTTGGACGGCATTTCTAACTCTGCCGCGCACGATGATTACCGATTCAGCAGGGAAGATATCCTACGGAAACGTTTACACGCAATTGCTCGAGTACATCGTTTCAGCCGATCTTCTCTTTTATATGTTGCTGGTCGGTGCCGTCATTGTTTTGCGAAACAAATCTCCGCAGGCCGAGCGGCCGTATCGGACATGGGGTTACCCGATCGTCCCACTCATCTCGATCTTGCTCGCCGGATTGTTGATTGTCGATCTTGCCTGGCTCGCGCCGGCCACTTCGGGAATCGGAATCGCAATCGTGCTTACCGGTTTGCCGGTTTATCTTTTCTGGCGCAAAGGCACCGCCAACTAAAACGAATCCGTTTCCGCTCCCACGAGCGAAACATTTGTATGCCTGCAAGATCAAAGAAACAACAAATGGCCGCTGGCGCCGCGCTCGCCGCGAAACGCGGAAAACGCTCGAAGAAATCGCTCAAAGGCGCTTCAAGACAAATGGCAAGATCGATGAGCGAAAAACAATTGCGCGAGTTTGCGAAAACAAAACGCAAGAAGTTGCCGACGAAAAAGCGAAAGAAACGCTGAGAGATTGTAGGGCAACCGCTCCCGGTTGCCGGCTCTGGAGTGGGCGGGCGGAGCGCCCGCCCTACAATTAAATCAGGGAGTGGGAGCCGCTTGCTTCTCCAGGATCATGGAGACGCGGCGATTCGCGCGCCTAACAGATTGCCGGTGACGCCGCTTACGCTGAGAGCTTGTCATCGGCCAAGTTCGCGATTTAGATCGAGAAGATTGTCAGGCGAACCTCAGCTGTTCGTTGCAAGTAAAATCACAAGACCGATGGCGCTCGTGGCGAGTGTGATCGGGATGCCGAATCTTGCGTAGTCCCAAAATCCGACCTCGACGTGTTTTCGAGAGGATTCCATCACGATAATGTTCGCGGCTGAGCCGAGGATGGTGAGGTTGCCGGCGTAAGTGGTCGAGAGTGCAAGAACGCGCCACATCAGGGCGGGATGCGAGACTCTGTCGATCCAGTTTACCGCCACAAGGACGAACGGGACGTTGGAAAAAATGTTCGAGCCAACGATCGAGAACCCGCTGAAGCTGGCCGCTTGCATCGGCGCGCTGCTGCCGAAAATTCCGCGCAGATGTTCGAAGATCGCGGTCGGCAAACCGGTGTCGCTGAGGCCATCAACGACAATGAAAAGCGCGGCGAAAAAAACGAGCAGATGCCAATCGACCAGCTTGAGAACTTCATGCGTGTCGCGGCGCGCGATCACCATGATCAGCGCTGCGCCGCTTAGCGCAGTCCACGCAAGATTGAAACCGGCGAGGAACCCAGCGAAGACGAGCACGAAAACCACGCACACTTTTACAAAAAGATGCTGATCGAGTCGGGTAGTTTCCTGTGATGCGACTGCGTACGTGACGTTCGTTTGTTTCAAAACATCGCGGAAGCCGATGCGCAGAATCGCGTAATTAATTGCGAGGCCGGCGATGGCCGCGGGCAGCAGCGCGATGGAGAACCTCAAGAATGGAATCCCGGA
>JBAQJG010000490.1:0-13121 GCA_049300145.1 Chthoniobacterales bacterium
GGAAAAGGCAGAAGCATTTTACGATGCATTCAGCGCGTCCGATTCAACAGCGGAACATTTATTCGAATTACGCTGGGCAAAATCGCTCACGTCAGGCGCGCTCGATTCTTTGCGTCAAGAATTGCAGACAGAAGGCAAGCTCAAGCTTTTCGAACAACTGAAGAACTTTCTTACCGGCGGCAGCGTCATTCCATCGTACGATGAAGCGTCGGCGCGCATGGATCTTCCGAGAGCGACAGTCAAGACGCACGTCCATCGGTTGCGACAGCGTTATCGCGAAATTGTGCGCCGCGAGATCGCCCGCACCGTTTCAGCGCCGCACGAGATCGACGAAGAGCTGCATTATCTTTGCAGCATTTTAGCGCAAGCGGCATGAACGAGAACCAGACTGTTGAGCCAATAGCGCAATCACTCTGCGCCCAATGCGGTTCGCGACTGGAGTCGTCCTTTGGCGGCGACCAGTTTTGCATCAATTGCCTCTTACGCTCAGCACTGGACCAAGACGATAACGATCCTGGTAAGACATTGCGGCGGTCTGATCAATTGATACCCGGAGATAACGGTGCGCCGGTCGAGTTCGGCGATTACAAGCTCCTCGAAGAAATCGGCCGGGGCAGCCAGGGCGTGGTTTACCGTGCCCGGCAAAAAAGTCTCAATCGCATCGTCGCACTGAAAGTGATCGCCTTGGGTCATTGGGCCACGGAACCGCACGTGAAACGATTCCGTCGCGAAGCCGAAGCGGCCGCCAGACTGAACCATCCCGGCATCGTTCCGATTTATGAAGTCGGCGAGCGCGATGGCGCTTGCTACTTCAGCATGGGCCTGGTCGAAGGCGGCCAGCTCGATGCGATGCTCGAGTCCGCCAGTCGGACGGACTCGTCCCGTGGCGAGCGTGAGCCGATGCCGATCCGGTCCGCAGTGGAATTGATTGTTAAGTTGGCGCGCACGGTGCAATACGCTCACGAGCACAACATCTTGCATCGCGACATCAAACCGGGGAACATCTTGCTCGATGAAAACGGTGAACCGCACCTTACCGATTTCGGTCTTGCGAGACTGATCGAAACAGAGAGCACGGTTACAGGCACACTCGAAGTATTGGGCACACCCAGCTACATGGCGCCGGAACAAGCAGCCGGCGAAACTACGAAGCTTGGGAAGGCCACAGATGTATATGGACTTGGCGCGGTGCTCTACCAACTGCTCACCGGGCATCCGCCGTTTGCCGGTGGCACAAGCTACGAAACTATCCGGTTGCTACTGAACACTGAACCGCGGAAACCGCGCGCGTTAAACCGTAAAATAGATCGCGATCTTTCCACGATTTGCCTGAAGTGCCTCGAGAAAGAACCCCAGCGCCGCTATCCCGCGGCTGCGGGACTAGCCGAAGACCTTGAACACTGGCTAAAGCACGAGCCGATCCACGCGAAGCGAAGGGGATTTTTCACGCACGCCTACAAATGGGTGCGACGGAATCCAAGCACTACCGTGTCACTCACATTAATGGTCGCTCTCGCAGTCGGTCTAGGTATAACGGTTTGGCACCGTAAACCGCCAGTCCTAATACCAAAGAGCGTCGCAGTACTCCCATTTGAAAACCTCAGCAACGATCCGGATAGCGCGTATTTTGCGAATGGCATCCAGGAGGAGATCCTGACGCGGTTGGCGAGCGTCGCAGATTTAAAAGTAATTTCACGCACTTCCACTCAGCGATATCACAGCAAGCCTGGCAATCTCTCTGAAATCGCGAAGCAGCTTGGTGTAGCGAGCGTTCTTGAGGGCAGCGTTCAAAAAGCAGCCGACCAGGTGCGGGTCAATGTGCAGTTGATTAACGCCCAGACCGATTCGCACTTGTGGGCAGACACCTACGATCGGAAGTTGACTGATATCCTTGGGGTGGAGAGCGAGATCGCCAAACGAATCGCAGAGTCGTTACAGGCGAAGCTGACCGGCAGCGAAGAGCAGGCATTGGCAGTTGAACCGACACACAATCCGGAAGCTTACGATGCGTACCTGCGTGGCCTGGCTTTTGAAGCACGTAGCTACCGCTCTTCCTACTCTCGCGGTCTCGAAGGAAAAGCCGCCGGTTTTTTCGAGAGGGCGGTACAGCTTGACCCCAATTTTGCGCTTGCCTGGGCGCGGCTATCTCGCGCGGATGCGCACCTCTACTTTAATCTCGAGGACGCGGCTTCCGTGGGTCGCGGCGACGCAGCTAAACGTGCTTTAGATAACACGCAGAAACTGGAGCCGAACTCGCCTGAAACCCTGCTCGCTTTGGGTTATTATCAATTCTGGGTGCTGCGCGATTTCGGGCTTGCGAAAGCCACTTTCGGTAGCGTTAGCAAAATGTTACCAGGCAGCAGCGGGGTGCCTCAGGCCTTGGCGTTAGTTACCCGACGAGAGGGACAGTGGGATCAAAGCGTTGCCTATTTCGAGCAAGCCCTCGCCTTGGACCCGCGTAACATGGACTTACTCATGAACGCGGCAGAGACTTACATCATGCTTCGACAATTCCCGGCTGCGCTAAAGCTCTACGATCGAGCGCTGGACATTACGCCAGACGATCCCCATGTGATGGCAACGAAGGCCGGCATTTATCAGGCACAGGGTAATCTGCAAGAAGCTGCCAGGTTACTATCGGGAATAAACTGGCAGACGCCTTCGTGGGTTAGCTTCGGAATCAAGATCTTTCAGTTGCAACTTGAACGAAATTACGGTGAAGCCGTTCGATTGCTCCAAACCCGACAGGCTCAGTTCCATTTTGATTCTGATTACGACAAGGCCTTTAATCAATTGGACCTTGCTTTTACGCAGCGCCTTGCTGGCGAAACGTCTGGCGCAAAGGTTACTGCTGCACAGGCGCGCGATGCACTCGAACAGCTCGATCAATCAGACAACGTCGGGGAGAGAGTTATAACCGGATCGCCATGGCAGGCGCGCCAGCGCGCAGCGCAGTTTGCAGCATGGCTGTCTCAAGCTTATGCCGTGATGGGAGAGAGGGACTCGGCTCTAAAGGCAGGGGAGCGTGCAATCACGCTTGTGCCGAGTGCTGAAGATCCGGTTTCCGGGCCCGCCTATGAACAGTACCTGGCGACAACTCAGATGATCCTCGGCGAGAATAGCCGTGCGATCTCAACTCTCAGCCAGCTTTTACGAACCCCCTATTCTTGGTTTCCAGCGCCCATCACGCCAGCGCTTTTACGACTCGATCCCCTCTGGGATCCTTTGCGCGGCGATCCCGCCTTCCAGAAACTCTGCGAGGAAAAGCAGCCGCCTGCCACGCCGTAGCTTCCTTTAGCCGAAGGCGGGTGAAGACACGAATTACACGAATCCTCACCAATTTTAAGAGCCTTTAACCTATTAGTGTAAATTCGTGAAATTAGTGTCTAGCGCTTGCGGAAGGTGCGGCGGCAAAAAGCCGCCACGCGATGAAGCGTGACGGCTGACTGTGCGATACTATCGCTTGTTAGGCTTTACTGACTCTTGGGGACCATTTGCGGTTATAGGTTGTCCTTTTCCAGGCGCGCTTACTTGCCTTCCACGAGGAAGCCGTGATACACGTTGCTTGCATCTTGGTACCATCCCGTGATCCCCCCTGCCGGGTTGTTGCAGTAGGGGGTGGTGCCCTGGCCGGCACCTGTGCCCGCGCCCGGGGCGTCAAACGTGGTAATGGCGCCGTGTTCATCCCGCGCGAAGCCGTGATTCACGTTGCTTGCGTCGACGTAATTTCCCGTGATCGCCCCGGACGCGTTGATGTTTGCGGGCGACGTGCCTTGGCCGGGGCCTGCGCCCGCGCCCAGAACATCGAATGTAGTGATGGCCCCGTACGCCGTGCGCAGGAAGCCGTGATTCACATTGCTCGAGTCAATGTATTCTCCCTCAATCGTTCCTGCCTGGTTGATGCCAAAGGGCAAAGTGCCTTGGAAGGGGCCCGTGCCCGCGCCGGGAGCGTCGAACGTGGTAATGGTGCCGTTGGGAGCACGCACGAAGCCGTGATACACGTTGCTCGCGTCAAGGTAGTATCCAACCGTCGCGCCTGCCGGGTTGAGACAATCGACACTACCGATGTAAGTGCCTTGGAAGGGGCCCGTGCCCGCGCCAGGAGCATCAAACGTTTTGATGGCTCCGTTGTCAGCGCGCACGAAGCCATGAAACACGTTGCTCGCGTCAAGGTAGTCTCCCGAAATCTCGCCCGCCGGATTGATATTGTCGGCTTGGGTGCCTTGGTTGCGACCCGTGCCCGCGCCAGGAGCATCGAATGTCGTGAAGGTGCCGTTGGGAGCGCGCAGGAAGCCGTGGATCACGCCGGCGACACCGTAGTAACCCGCGATCGCCCCCGCGGGGTTGATGCTCTGAGGGAAGCTTTGCCGCGCGCCGGGAACATCGATCGTGGTCAAGGCACCGTCAGGATCCCGCAGGAAGCCATGATACAGACTGCTGGCGTCAAGGTATTGTCCCGCGATCGCGCCGTCCGGGTTGATGGCAATGCCGAGGGTGCCCTGGAAGGGGCCCGTGCCCGCGCCAGGAGCGTCGAACGTCGTGAAGCACGCCCCCCGCTCGTTAGCACTCGCGGAAAGGCCCAGCCCCAGCATGGCCAGGGTTAGGCAAATCGCGAACGCCCAGGGCAAGCGGCGGATTGACTTTCTTAAGTATTGAGTTGTCATATTTTTTGTTTTCATTTTTTGTTGAGGTTGGATTGTGTTCACCTCTTACAAAGGGAAAAAATCCGAACCGTTTCAGAAAAAATAAAATTCCTTTTCTCGGCGCGCGGAATTCAGCTTGTCTTTGGGATGAACAGGCAGCAGCCGACCGGGCCATCTCCAGCACGTTCGCCACGGTGCGAATCCGTCCCGTGGCGGACGAGGCGCCCATTCGACTCAGCTCAGGGCAGGCAGTGCGCTCCCCAGAAATCAAATAGTCTCGATCCGCGGAAACAAGGAGGTGGATCGCGCAGTCCCTCTGCACGCCGTAGCGTAGCGAAGGCGGCTTGCGCGATGTTAAGTATTTCCGGCATCGCCGCCTAAAATAACAACGCGCTCGGAGAGCGCGTTCCCCTTACCCTTCAATCCGCGGGAACAACGGCACCGGCTTGCCCACCATATGTCCGTCCGGCAATCTCCCCCACTCTGCGTCCGCGAGTGAAAAGCGTTCTTCTTTTCCGGTCAAATCCATCTTCCAATTCAGTTGATCGAAAATTCCGTGTGCCGCCCTCGGCAACACGGGCGAAATTAGAATCGCAATGATACGCAACGCTTCAACAAGCGTGTAAAGAACACGATCGAGCAAATCAGTCGATGCCGGATCCTTGGCCAAGGACCAGGGTTTATTTACATCGACGAATTCATTGCAGCCGGAGACGTACTGAAACGGAACACCGATAGCGCTGCTAATAGAGGATTTGTCGAATTCACGCTTCGACCAATCGAAGAATTTCCTCCAGCTATCAGCTTCTCTTTGCAACCCTGCCAGCTCGACGCCGATAGGCTTTTTCACAACTCCATCGCGATATTTCTGAACCATTGTTAACGAGCGGTTAAGGAGATTGCCAAGCTTGTTCGCAAGATCGCCGTCATAACGCTCAACTAGTCGCTCCTCCGAAAAATCCGTATCCTTGCCAGTCGCAATGTCACTCATTAAGTAATAACGGACTGCTTCGGCGCCGTATTTATCGGCGAGAGCGTTTGGATCGACAATGTTCCCCGCGCTTTTGCTCATCTTCGCGCCACCAAGATTCCACCAACCGTGCACCAGAAGCTGCGGCATCGCCTCGTCGGGAAAGCCGATCGCGTGCAGCATGATCAACCAGTAAATGCCGTGCGCGGGGATCAGGATGTCTTTGCCGATGATCTGGAGCGCAGGCCATTTGTCACGGAAAGTCGAAGGTTGAGAGTCGAAGGTTGATTGACTCGGATCGTAGCCGGCAAAGCTGATGTAGTTTGTAAGCGCGTCGAACCAGACATAGGTGACGAAAGTCTTGTCGAACGGCAGCTCGATCCCCCAATCGAGCCGCGTTTTCGGGCGCGAAATGCAAAGGTCCGAGGTGCGAGCCGCACTGGCATCAGACTGGCGGTTGTCGCTGATTCTTTCAACAGCATTGCGTAGCTCCGTCTGCCGAAAATCAGGGATGACGGCGTCTTTACGCTTATCGAGATAGCGAAGCAGCCAATCTTTATGCTGGCTAAGCTTGAAGTAATAATTTTCTTCCTCGCGATACTCTACCTCGCCCCACTCCGGCCCAAACTCACCGTCGGCTCCGCGCTCCTTATCGGTTAGAAATTGCTCCTGGCGAACGGAGTAGTAACCGGCCTGTTTGTCTTTGTAGATTTGCCTCTCGTCCCAAAGTCGCTGCAAAATTCCACGCACAACTTGCTTGTGCCTCTCCGCCGTTGTCTCGGCCCATCCGTCGTACTTCACGTCGAGTTTCCTCCAAAGATCGACAAATTTCTGGGTAAGGCCTTTAACGAATTCCGCCGGCGGGATGCCAACCTTGGCCGCCGATTGCTGAACTTTCTGGCCATGCTGATCGACGCCGGTGAGAAAAAAAACTTTCTCGCCCTTAAGCCGATGGTAGCGAGCGATCACATCGGCCAGAATTTTCTCGTAAGCATGGCCAATATGCGGCGGCGAGTTCGTATAATCGATCGCCGTGGTAATAAAAAATTCTTTCGGCATTGGCGATTCAATCTGTAGCGGCAGTCTATGACTGTCGCAAACATCCGGGCAAGAAGGGCGACGGTCCGCAAATCAATCCATGTGTGCCAGCATCTTGGGCCCGCCGGTTTTGAAAAATCGGAGAAGAAGAAAAGCTGCCATTGCGAGGAACACGATGTTTAGGACCGTTGTATGATTGAAGGTGACGGAGCTCTCGACAATTTGCGCGTTCCGCTGATGCGGAATTAACCCTAAAATCTGAAAAAGAAATTCAACGATCAAAGCAGCAAAAGCCATCGCGAAGTAAAAGATGACAACAATGAACGCAGTCACTTTCCAGCCGTAGTACTTCCGATAGATGTCGATGATGGGGAGAATGATCAGATCGGCATAAATGAACGCAATGACGCCGCCGAAGCTGATCCCACCGTTCCAAAGCACCGCCGCCAGCGGAATATTTCCGACCGAACAAACGAAAGAGAAGATCGCGACTATCGGACCGACAATTGGACCCCACAGCGCCGCGGCGACTGGATGCGATGTGAGGAAAAATGTTTTCCAGAAATCCGGCGGCACCCATGCAGCGAGCGCGCCAGCCAGTAAAAGCCCGCCGGCGATATCTTTCCACACGGCGATTATATCCATCACAAAGTAATGACTGGTGGCTGTGATGCCTTCGCTTGATTTAATCCGTTGCCAGAGCGTGCCGCCCCCCTCGACGCTCATGTCCATCTCGGCGTGACCCTCCATCACCCCTCTGACGCCCTTGTCCGCTTGCACTCTCGCCTCCTGCACGAGCTTGCGTGACAGAAGAATTCTGAACAGCACCGCGATGATCACGACCATCAGTGGTCCGCCGGCGAACTCGGCGAGCGCAAACTGCCAGCCCATCAGAACGATGAGAATGATGCTCAGTTCGGCGACCAAGTTCGTCGAAGCGAGTTCAAATGCCATCGCCGCGGTGAAATCGGCGCCTTTGCGAAAAATCGATCTCGCTAGCGCAACCGCCGCGTACGAGCACGATGATGACGCCGCTCCCAGGCCCGTAGCGATAGCGAGTGTTTTAGGCGAATCATCCGGCAACAGGCGGGTCATCTCCGATTTCGAGACAACCGCCTGCACTACTCCGGACAAACCGAAGCCAAGGATGAGCGGCCACAAAATTTCCCAAAACATAGCAAACGCCATCCAAAGCGCGTGATCGAGAGCAGTGATCAGGTTCGTCATTGTTTCAGAATCAGCAAAGACCACAAAATTTCTTTTTTGGAAAAGCGTAGCCCGTGATAAAATGTGGCCGATGAAATTGCCAGTGCGACTGCTATTTTGCGCGGTTACGATGAGCATCGGTTTGGTTACATCAGCGCAGCCCGGCGAAGTATCGCGCGCGGTGTCGCACAAGATGAAGTGCTGCGCGGAGACAAACATGGGTGGCTGTGATAGTTGTCCGAGCAACACAGGTGGAACCAACTCAGATCTTGGATCGACCTGCTGCGGAGCGCAAACGGGCTGTTGCTGGCTTTATTTTGCGGACGTGACGCGCTTCGTCACAGGGATAGAGATGGTCGGCAAGGTTGGTATCAGCAATGAGTGCGTGACAACACGGGCACAGCGCCCGCCGGTTCCGCCGCCGCGTATTGCGTTCTCCTAGACGATGGCTCGGCGCGCATCCAATGGGTGGTCGAGTTCCTCAACCAAACTGAAATAGGAGAATTCTATGAAATATCTTCTTCTAATTGTTACTCTGGCGGCATTTATTGGCACAGCCACGGCGACAGCGCCGGCGAACAGTTGCTGCCCAGGCAAATGCTGTCGCAGCGGATGCTGTAAGTAGCAAAGAACGAAAGTGACGAAGCCCTCGCCGGAGAAATCCGGCGGGGGCTTTTGTCGTTAAGCGTCAATTTCGAATCAGATTATCTCGATTCCAGGACGACGTAGGCGATGGCATGATTATCAGTGTGACTAAGCGTGATCAGCGCGGAAATCACGCCGCGCTGCGTCGCCAGTTCTTGCGCGGGTCCGGAAAAGACGAGAAACGGTTCGCCGTTTGGTTTCTTCCGAATGTCGATGTGCCGCCAACCCATTGCTTTGCCGATGCCAGTCCCGAAAGCTTTCGAAACCGCTTCCTTCGCCGCAAACCGCGCGGCCAGATGACGCGCGGGAAATTTCATCGACATGGAATATTCAATTTCGCCTTCGGTGAAGACGCGATGAAGAAAGCGATCGCCGAAACGATCGATTGAATGTTGAATGCGCGCGCATTCGACAAGATCGACACCGATGCCGAGTACACTCATCCGCGATAATTTTTCATCGCGGCGAGCATTTCCTTCACCGCGGTCTCGAGGCCGACGGACATGGCGCGCGAAATAATTGAGTGGCCGATGTTCAATTCGGTGAGATACGGAATCTCACGAATCAAAATGATATTGCGGTAATTGATGCCGTGGCCGGCATTGACTTGCATCTTCAGCTCCGACGCGCATTGCGCGGCCACACGCAAGTTTTGCAGTTCTCCTTTTTCAATCTGTTCCGAGAAGGCGTTCGCCAGCTTGCCGGTGTGGAGCTCGACCATTTCCACGCCAAGTTCACCGGCAGCATCAAGTTGTTCCAACGTTGGATCGACAAAGAGACTCACGCGAATGCCCGCCGCGTGCAGTCGCTTGATTGTGGCTTCCAGTTCTCTGCGATGCGCAACCACATCGAGGCCGCCTTCAGTTGTAACCTCTTCACGCTTTTCCGGAACGAGGCAGGCTTCATCCGGCACGATGCGCAGGGCGACATCGACAATTTCCGGCGTGTTGCCCATTTCGAGATTCAGCTTCGTGATGATGTTGCCCCGCAACCGCTCGATATCACGATCTTGAATGTGGCGACGGTCGGACCGAAGATGGGCGACGATGCCTTGCGCGCCAGCACGTTCACAAACGGCGGCCGCCGCGACGGGATCGGGCTCGGCGTTTTTGGATTCCGGCATGGTCGCGTAACGCGCCTGTCGCAACGTCGCGACATGATCGATATTAACGCCCAGGCGCAGACTGCTCATGCTTGCGCTCAATAGGATTCAGCCGCGTCGAAAGAGCAAGCAGTTTGAACCGGCAGTGTAAGTGAAGCAATGGTTGGAAGTGAGGTCCCTGCCCACAACGCTCATTGTCGTTGCAATTCTCGCGCTGTTGTTCGTGCTGGAGCGGTTCTTTCCGTTGCGAAAAAACGATGCGTGCGCTGGTCGGACGTCTGTTCGTAAATTTCTCGATTTCAGCCCTTACATTTCTCATCGCCGCTCTCCCTGGTCCGACCGACAGCACTGGCGACACTGCATTGGGCGAACGCGAAAACCTTTGGTGTGATCCATCTCGTGCCTCTGCCGGCGCCGCTCGAGTTCGCGTTCAGCTTCCTTCTCATGGACCTCGCTTCTTACTACTGGCATATCGTCAATCACCGGGTCCCGTTTCTCTGGCGCTTTCACAACGTTCACCACATCGATCCCGACCTCGACGCCTCCACCGATTTCCGGTTTCACTTCGGCGAAGTGGCGATGTCGGCCGTTTTTCCGTCGTGCAGGTGAGCGTCATTGGTCTCTCCGGCTGGGCCTTTGCCGTTTACGAGTTGGTCTTCCAGGCGGAACGCTTTTGTCCAGCGCGGATTGTCGATGCTAACGCCGAGGTCGCGTTATTCAGAAGCCATCTAGCTCTGTTGATAAGCGCACTGAAGCACATGAGCGCCATTAGGCGCGATACGTTTATAGGAAAACGGCATCTCCCTGACCACGCCAAGCTCCGTTAGGAGCGACATACGAGGCCAAACCGATTTTCAATGCCGCTCCTAGCGGAGCTTCGGTCGTTTTGTCATTCGGCTCTATAAACAGGTCGCACCTAACGGCGCTCTCAGTCGCTCGGCTCCATTCGTCGGCTTTTCAACAAAACCAACCCATTTCATAAATAGGGACTGGGTGCGCTGAGTTCTGGCGGGCGGCTGGCAAGTCACGACGAAAGAGCATAGCCGTAGCGCTCTGTGATTGAGGAGCAACGCCGCGAGCTGCCCGCCAAAACTCAGCCCGCAGGGTTGCTCGATCTTTGGCACTGCTGCGGCGTTGCTCGCCGGTCGAAGATCCATAAAGGATATTCTCTCTCCTCGCGCCTTGCAGCAGCACCATATCTCGGGCAACGCACTCCTATTTATGAGATGGGTTCCAAGCGTGGTTGATCGAATGTTCAGTGTTGACCGCGCCCGATTTTTTCAATGCCTTTCGCGCGATTCGACTGATGACGATTGTGACGGCGATGGTCGCGCCTAATCCAACGCCAAGCAGCAAATACCGCCAAACACTCGGCGGGGATTTGGCGGCAAGAGTCGCTTTTCCAACCGCGCCAAGATAAGCATAGAGCAGCGTGCCCGGCAGCATGCCGATGGCCGAAATCAACACGTAGGGCCAAAATCGGATCGCGGTAATGCCGTAGAAATAGTTGCTAAGGTTGAATGGAATGAGCGGATTTAAACGGAGCAATCCGACGATCTTCCAGCCGTTCTCGCCGATCGCTTGGTCGATCGCATGAAATCGCGGATTGGAGCCGGCAAGATTCCGGATGCTTTCGCGAACAAGATAGCGCGCGACCAGAAACGCCAACGCCGCGCCGATTGTCGCGCCCGACAGCGCGACCGCCGTTCCACCGACGACACCGAAGAGAAGTCCCGCCGTGACGGTGAAAATCCATCCGGGCAAAAACAAGACCGTCGCAATGGCATAGGCACCGATGAAAACGGCGATGCCGGCCGGACCAAGTTGCTGCACCCAATCGATAAGATTTCGGATCCAATCGCGCACGGGAAAGACTGCGGCGGCGATCGAGAAAGTGATCAGCACGAGCGCAAATACGATTAGCTTCGTATATTTCTTCATGCGTCAGCCGCGTTGGCCACGCCGGTAAAGCCAGCGGAAAATCTTCTGTGCCGTGGGCGTTAAGCGCGTCTTATTGTACTTATCGCCTAACTTTCGCGCGAGCTCAGCGAACGTTGGATAGACGTGAATTGTCGATGCAATCCCGCCGAGACCAATCCGATGCCGCATCGCCAGAACAAACTCGGGCAACAAATCGCCGGCATGATCGCACACCAAGGTGGCGCCGAGAATTCGGTCGCTTCCTTTGGTGAGCAGGATCTTGGCAAAGCCGGCGCTCTCACTTTCGACAACGGCCCGATCCACGTCACGTAACTCTTGCACAATCAAATCGTATTCGATGTTCTGCTTCTTCGCGGCCGATTCATTTATTCCGACGGTGGCGATTCCCGGATCGACGTAGGTGCACCACGGCACAACCGAGTAATCCATTTTCTGTCGCAGAAATTGGAACGGAACGAGTATGTTCCGCACGACCACGCGCGCTTGCGCGTCGGCCATGTGCGTAAACTGAAATGGTCCAATCACATCGCCTACGGCATAAATGTGCGATTGCGACGTTTGCAGAAGATCGTTCACGCGAATTCCTTTTTCGCTAAACTCAACACCGGCGGCCTTCAGATCCAGGCTCTGTAAGTTCGGCGTTCGCCCGATCGCGATGAGAAGCACATCGGCAAAAAAAATCACCTCCGCCGGGTGGTCTGATTCCGAAACACTTCCCGAGCCCCGATCATTTCGGGGTTTTCGATCTAACAACTGAAGCGCCACTTTGCCGGCATCGCTCGCTGCCGCCGAGTGCACGTCAGCATTTTTGACGATGCGCACACCTTCACTAGCCAGGCAGCGCTCGAGAACGTGGGCGACATCTCGATCTTCTTTCGGCAAAAGCTGATCGCCGCGTTGTAGGATGGTTACGCGCACGCCGAGACGACAGAACGTTTGGGCCAGCTCACAACCGATCGGCCCGCCACCGAGAATAATCATGCTCTCCGGCTTCGCGCTCAGTTCGTCGAAGATTGTTTCGTTTGTGAAAAACTTGAGCGTTTCAATCCCGGCGATCTTGGGAATCGTCGCGCGCGAACCCGTGGCGATGACAAAATTCTTCGCTCGCAAGATTTCGTCGCCCACTTGGACTTCATCCGGTGAAAGAAACTTTGCTTCGCCGCGAAAAACATCGACGCCGAGAGATTCGAAACGTTCCTGCGAATCGTTCGGCGCAATCTGGGCGCGGCAGTTGCGCATGCGCTCGAAGATTTTCTCAAATGCAAAACTTGGCTCTTGTCGATCCAATCCCCATTTTTCCGCATCGCGGATTCGTCGGATGAGACGCGCGGAAGAAATCAGTGCTTTACTCGGGACGCAGCCAAAGTTCAGGCAATCGCCGCCCATCTTGTTGCGCTCGATCACCGCGACGCGGCCGCCTAGCCCGGCAGTGCCCGCTGCGGTGACTAGCCCAGCCGTTCCCGCTCCGATCACGACAACGTTATAAGTCCCCTCGCCTTTCGATTCGGATTTCACAGCATAGCCGCGAATTTAAACTGCATTAATGCGACGATAAACAGTAGAAGCCATCCAGTTC
>JBAQJG010000491.1:0-1665 GCA_049300145.1 Chthoniobacterales bacterium
GGCCAAGATTCTAACCACTGATTTCCTTTCGTGGTGGCTAGGTCGAATATATTGGATCAACCGCCAGCAGCGTTTTTGCTACGTTGAGCACGTTTGAACAGCAATCTATGAAAACGATTCCGGTTATCTGCCCGACGGCCCTCGTACTCCTTTTCTCGGGGGTAATTGGTTGTTTTGCCCAAAGTCCCGGGCCGCCGGTGACCCTGGCTGACACCGAACAGCGTACCCGCCTATCCCGTGCTCTACATTCTCGATGGCTGGCATTTTCCGCTGATGACGTTTCTCCAGAACAACAACGCCTATTCGAAGCGGATGCGTCCGGTCATTATGGTAAACGTGAGCCATGGCTCGACTCCAGATGTGATGGCGCTGCGAGCGCGTGATTTCACACCGACTAAAACGTCACGCGAGGCGGCTTCGGGGGGCGCAGCGGCGTTTCTCGATTTTCTGGAACACGAGGTGATTCCCTTCGTCGATCACACATATCGCACGATTCCGTCGGACCGCGGCCTTTTGGGCCATTCTTACGGCGGCCTGTTTGCGATCTACGCTTTGGAGCAACGGCCGGCGCTTTTTCAACGGATCGTAGCTGCAAGCCCCGCATTGAGCTGGGATAACCGCCTGCTTTTCTCGGCTGCGCGCCAGAAATTACGGGAACTGCCATCACCGGTTCGCTTGGATATTTCCGTCGGCGGCAAAGACGATTTCGGATTTGATCAGACACACTCGCGTTCGCCAAACTGCTCGATGAGCTGAAACCTGCTGGGCTGGATTATCGCTTCACGCTCTACCTTGGTGAAAACCATGACTCGGTCCGACTGGTTTCCTTCCCGGCGGGACTCTATTGGGTCTATCGGGCCCCGCAGCCCAAAAATCAAATTCCCGAGTGACGAACAACTCTGACGTAACGTGATTAGGTAAGGGTTGCCGACAAACTGCCTAGAATCGCCCGGACCGACACTTGCCGAGGTATAATCGCGCAGTTTTATACCTCTGATTTCTGGAACGCGACTAGGGCACTATGAAGTTCTCTCCCTACTTGGCGCAGGCGGTATGGGCGATCCGGGAGGAAACGTGATTGGCCTCTACCAGCATCCCGCCTGAGGCTAATCGTCTTTTTTCGAGGTAGCAGTGGGAATCTTGACCGAAGACATGAAGCGGCTGGTCAGCGAGCAGCGGCTCGGCTTCGTCGCGACCGTATGCCCGGACGGTACTCCCAACTTGTCGCCCAAAGGAACGACCGCAGTATGGGACGACGATCACATCGTCTTTGCTGATATCCGCTCCCCCGCGACGGTCTCAAATCTAAGACGTAATCCGTCGACCGAGATCAATGTAGTTGATCCGATGGTGCGCAAGGGCTACCGCTTCAAGGGCGTCGCCTCAGTCGTCACTGAGGGAGCCCTGTTCGATCAAATCCTGGATTTCTATCGAACGGAGCGAGATCTCGACGAAGGCCGCACCAGGATTAGGTCATTCGTACTGGTCAAGATCAACGAAGCTATGCCACTCATTTCCCCCGCTTACGATCAAGGCCTAACCGAAGAGCAGGTACGAGAGAAAATGCAGCACTACTTTGATTCGTTGCAACGCAAGAACTCCACTACTCGGCCTGAGGAAATGTGATTGGCCTCTACCAGGAACCGGGCTGGGAAACTGTAACTG
>JBAQJG010000492.1:0-4027 GCA_049300145.1 Chthoniobacterales bacterium
AGGTATGTTCTGACCGCTCCCCGCGAAGATAACTTGCGGCTAATCGTCGCAGTTCTTCATATACTTCTGGCATCAACTTGGCAAGCGCCTCCGCATCAGTCTTCGCGGAGGTTGGATCAAGGTTTAACTGTGCCACTCGTTGAATCGACTTTGCGCCGGTTATCCGGCCCTTTTGCGGGTTGCGACTCATCCGCATCCTTGGATTTGTGAGACAACAAACCACTCCGCAACATACGTTGTCAATGGGAAAACCTGGCGATCCGAACCATGTCGGAGGCCGTAGTTGTTCGTGTGCCAATTCTAAACTAGCAACCAGCTGACTGTCTGATGCGGACATAAATCCGACGATTTAGGACTTTCAAAAATAGAAGCAACCGAAGTTTTTCTGGGAAGTCTTCGATTCGAGGCATTACAAATCGGGCAGCCCTGGTGACCGGAACGCTAAGCTTTGCGCTGGTTCACTCGCACGTCTTGCGCGTCTAGTTGCGGTAGATCGTGGATCGCATTGCCCCCATGCAGCCAAGTTAGATTCGATGAGTGCGCAACCCGGTGGCCGCTTTTGTCGGTTGGATGTCCTAGCCTTATCGCGGGCAACAAGAGATTCTGGCACCATAAGTGAAAAGTTCTTCCGACGGTGCTTCCATCTTCAGACCGATACGCGTTGGCCTTGTCGGTTTCGACGAAGTTACCGCGTTACATCTGGTAGGCGCAGCTGACACCTTTGTAGCAGCCGCGTTGGACGATGGTTATGGCGGTCGCATCCCATGTTACAAAATCTACACGATCGGCGTATTTTCAGATCGGTTCCGCGCCGAGGACGGCCTCATGTTCGAAGCGCCGGAAACTCTTAGTACGGCCCCAATTCTGGACACAATCATTGTTGCTGGAGGACGCGGGATTCGACGTCCGGAGGTCAGTGATAAGGTAGCTGCCTGGATCTTGAAGCGCGTGAATGATACGCGCCGAATTGGAGCTGTCTGTACCGGCATTTATGGAGTAGCTGCAACCGGTTTGCTCGATGGACGTGAAGTCACCACGCATTGGCGATTCGCGCGCGATCTGGCACGGCGATTTCCTCGTCTAAGAATCGACCATAGGAAATCGTTCGTTCGAGACGGTCCGTACTACACGACTACCGGGCTTAGCGCAGGTATAAATTTATCGTTAGCTATGATTCAGGAAGACTACGGTCCATACGTCGCACAATCAGTAGAGCAAGAGTTAGCCCTTCGTCTTACGAAAGAAGATCAGGAGGAGCTTATATTGGATCACGCGCCTCTCGACAATCATCCCATCGACCGTTTCTCCGACCTCGTTGCTTGGGTGATCCGCAACCTCCATACCGACCTCTCAGTAGAGGTTCTAGCTCGCCGAGCATGCATGTGTCCCAGCCATTTCAGCAAAGTATTTAAGAGTGTTTTTGGGGAACCTCCGAGGGACTTTGTGCAGAATCTTCGTCTGAATGAAGCTCGCCGCCGGCTCTCGAAGCGGCAGAAGACGCTTCGCACTGTTTCTCAGTCTGTCGGCTTCACCAGCTCTGCCGCTTTTCAGCGCGCCTTCGAGAAAAAATTTGGCGGTCGGCCAAGTGGTTATCTAGAAAATGGTCAACCCAGAGGCGCATCGGCGGCAAACGCCTCGTTCGCGGCGGCCCATACGTCGGAGCCTCAGTCCAACGAAGAATTTGAATTGTCCTGCTCTGTAAAAAGCTAAGAGATCAGCATGCATACACGCACCAGTGAGACCTGAACGCGGATTATCGAACCAAACCTCGAAGAGCAGAAGCGGAAATACGCTATCGGCCACCGCGAATCCGCGCCCCAGAGAATCGAATCAACAACGCACTTCTCAACCCGTTGCAAATCGCGTTCGTGAGCAAACAGGGAGCATCGGATTGCTGGCGAAAGCCATTCAGGCAGCCTTGGAAAGCCTTTTCAACTCTCGTCGCCCGTGCCGGGGTAATGACACGTTCATGCCTGTAGCGAAACGTTGGCGGTAGTCGCTCGGATTAACGCCTAGCCGGCGCTCAAAAGCGCGCCGAAAGGCATCGGAGCTTTTGAATCCAACCGATGTACCAACATTTTCGACACTGTTATCGCCAATGGAAAGGCGGCGACGCGCCTCGTCCAGCCGCAACCTCTCAACGAAATCGGCTGGAGTAGCGCCAAATTCTATCTTGAACCGTCGACTAAAGTGTCGGGGGCAAAGACACGCCTTGGCGGCGAGAGTCTCCACCGACAAATCCTCATTGAGATGGCTGAGCATCCAGGTCGTCAATTCAGACAAGCGTGAAACTGACTCCGTTTGGAACTGGAGAGGCTCGGAGTATTGTTCCTGGCCGCCCGAGCGCTTGAGATAGACGACCAGTTCACGCGCTACCGCCAGGGCCACACGCAGTCCATGATCTTCTTCGATTAGTGAAAGCGATAGGTCAATGCCGGCCGTCGCACCTGCCGAGGTATAGAACGGTCCATCTTTGAGAAAGATTGCGTTGTCGTGAACTCGGAGGTCTGGAAAACGAATTGCGACGTCATGCGCATAGCGCCAATGCGTGGTAACCTTTCGTCCGGCAAGAAGGCCAGTCGCCGCTAATCCGTAAATTCCCGTGCAGATCGATACGATGCGACGTGTTTGTCCGGCCTGCGCCTTCACGAATGCCGAAACCAATCTATTAACATTCGGCTCGCGGAGGCCGATTCCGCCCGGAATGATGAGAGTGTCCAAAGGTGGCGCGTTTTTGAAAGTCTTTTGCGGCTTAAATACCACTCCCGACTCCGCTACAAACGGCTGATTTGATGCTGAAATCGTGAGTACTTCGTAACACGGCTTTGAACAGTTTTCGCCTTCTTTGACCCTGGCGCATGCGAAGGCTTCGGCTGGGCCGACGAGATCAATCGCCACCACTCCGTCAAATCCTATAAGACCTATCCGCTTTGGAGCCATGGACCTTTCCTCCGATGTCAATATTGCGCTGCAATCTTCACGTCTCATATGACATTCATCCTACACTTTAGGACATCGTAGCAAAAGCGCGCCGTAGGAAACAAGGACAAAACTTCAACTACTAAAAGCGTTCGATTACTTTCGTTGCTTGCCCGGCTTCCAGGGTATTACGCATCCTCCCGCGTAAATTGCAGTCTGCGCCCTGCTATTCCAGAGCGTATAAAAATCCGTCGGCGCTTCCGAAATAAACGATGCCATTCGCAGCCAGCGGCGATGAGTATACCGAGCCAATGCCGTCCTCACGAACTGTGGCTGCGATTGTTGTTTCATCCAGGCCCGAAGGGAACAGCAGCGGCATGTTGAACTTTCGGTCGGCTGTTAAGATCCAACCTTTGTTCTGCTTTGATTTTTCGACCTCGTAGTCCCAAAGAAGGTCGCCCGTTTTTGCGTCGCGCGCCTCGAGAGTTCCGTTTAGCACACCGATCAAAACGGTGTTTCCTACCACTATTGGCGATGAAAATATGTAAGCCCTGTCCTGTTGTTTCACTAACTCTTTTCCGGTTGCCGCGTCCACGATCTTGAAGAGACTCGAGTCGGATGTGGCAAAGAAAACTTTACCCTGAACCACGGCCGGCGAACTATTAACCCAACTCATTTCATTATTGCAACGCCACTTTTCCTTGCCCGTAGCAGCGTCGAGTGCATAGACATTGGAATCGCGGCAGCCGGTATAAACAACGCCGCCCACAACAGCAGGCGATGACTGGAAGCCAACTTGATTATGAAGCAACGGGTCTTCGCCGCCGTGAAAGCGCCATCTTTCCTTCCCATTCGCAGCATCTACGGCGTAGAAATAACTATCCCAGCTTCCAAAGTAGATCAGGCCGTCGGAAAACGCGGGAGACGCATGGATAACGTCGCCGGTTTTGAACTTCCACTTTAATTCGCCCGAGACAGCGTCCACTGCGTACAAGTTCCCGTCGCCGCTTCCGAAATAGACCGTGTTTTGCACCACCACTGGGCTTGATAAATAAATATCGAATGGATCGGCGATCGTTTGGTTCCTGGGTTGCATGCCGTGCAAACC
>JBAQJG010000493.1:0-10770 GCA_049300145.1 Chthoniobacterales bacterium
GGCGCACGTCGTCTGGCACGTCATCTGGCGGGATTACGAAATCCGTCAATTTCAGCGTGACTTCGTGCTTTTGCGATTTGGTCTCTACCGCAAGCGCAGCCAATTCAAAGAAATGAATGTCGCCTTGCTCGACCGCCCGCTTGTCCATCACATCGCGGGGGATGCGCAGAAACCTCATCTGAATTTTCGCTGCTGCTGCTTGTTGCTTCGCAACTTCATTCAACTCGAATGCGAAATCCCAACCGAGTAGGTCCACTCCGTTTGTTTTCGGAGCGTCTTTGCCCGTGCCCATAGCCCGTTTGAACTCTGCTGCAATTTGCGTCACGTCTCCCATACTGACCGGCGCATCCACCGCGCCGACATGAATCATTCGTCCGCCCCTAACCCCATGCAGCCAAATGTAACCACTCATTGGGGTTGCTCGGGCCAATTTGAGAATAAACTGAATGTAGGCTCGCTGCTGCGCCGCGGCTCGCCTGCCGTTATCATCCCCAAACTGCGCATCCGCCCACAATTGACGTTCATATTTCCCGAGGTTCTGCACAGTGAACGGGCGGACGTTCGGAATCGACAACAACCGCTTACGGGTTGTGTGGATTGCAAACCGGCTCAAGTCACATCCGATCCAACGTCGCTTTAGCTTTTCCGCCACCGCTGCCGTTGTGCCGCTTCCGCAAAAGCAATCGAGCACCAAATCGCCTTCGCTGGAGGACAGTTTAATGATCCGCTCCAATAATGTCTCTGGCTTCTGCGTAGAATAGCCGACTGTCTCGCCTGATTGACCCTTGGACGGGCTTGATGTCGAGCCATAAATCCTGAAGGGGAACACCGGGCATTTCATCGAGGTAACGCTTTTGGGCCGGAACTGTTCCGGGCGAGGTTTGAACGATGCGGCCTTCTCCGTAAAGCTTCTGCATCGTCTCTTTTGAGAAACGCCAATATCGTGTGACCCCAAAAAATTCATAACGCGGATTTCCTTTCGATGCCTTTGAACCGCCGGGAGCAGTAATGTCACTCAAACGATAGCGGCGATCCTTGTCCTTATGACGATAAAACGCTTCAAGGTAGCTTTCTTCGTAAGGCGTGAATTGCATGTTCCATGCGTAATTGTCCGTCTTTGTGTAAAGAAAAATGGATTCATGAATTCGTCCCATGTGTTGCGCACCCTGCGTTACATCGCCTTTTGCGCTCTGGCGTTTCCAAACGATTTCGTTAACGAAACGCTCCGATCCGAAAACTTCATCTAGAATTGCTTTGGCGTAAAAACTCACATGCCAATCAAGATGCACAAATAAGCTTCCATTCTCGTGGAGCAGTTCGTGCAGCAGCAGCACCGTTTCGTAAAACCACTTTAAATATCGGTCGAGATGAGTGACCCCGCGTGCCCTGTCTTCACCACTGACGCCCCATGTATCGCGATAAGCTTTGTGCTCAATGATGCTTGGTTCTTTGGTGAACGTGAATGAGTCGTTTTCCTCCGCATTGGGGTGTTCAGGCACAGTTGCGGTGAAAGAGAAATCCGCGCCGGTGTCGAATGGCGGGTCTATGTAAATGAGATTCACCTTACCGGCGAAATCAGGCAGCAGTGAGGGCAGCACGTATTTCTTGTCGCCCCAAATCAGCCTGTTCCGCCATTCTCCTGCACCGTAGGCTCCCGGCGCTTCGAATAAAGCAAGCGATTTCTGCCGCTCCTGAGCAGTTTCGTTTACCGTCTCAACTGTCTGGAATGGGAGAGCCACACGCAGCGGCGGGACACGCCTACCCACGTCGTCATACTTTCCTTCCCAAATTAATTCTGCTTTTCGCCCGTATAACGGGTTCGGTTCCGACATACAGAATCGTTATCAGATCGACGCAAAAATGAACAGCGTTGGCTCGAAAAACCAGCAACGCATTAATGTTTTAGTGACTTACCGCCTTGGCTGCGAAGAAACGCTGCCATGTCCGGGTGATGCCATTCTATTGCCCGGTCGGTCGGGGTGCGCCCTTGCGCGTCGGCAGCATTGATCTTTGCTTTGTGAGCCAACAATAATTCCGCGAGCGCGCGGTTGTTTCTTTGTGCAGCGAGATGGAGAGCCGTAGCGCCACCTTTTGCGGTCGCATTCAAATCCGCGCCGCTCTGGACAAGAAACTGTGCAATCTCTGTCTGATCGTTTTGGGCGGCTAAAATAAGCGGCGTTGTGTCGCCCCATCCTCGGCCATTTACGATTCGGCGGTCCTCATTCGTGAGGGCTTTGACCGTTACAAAGTCGCCGCCTTCGACCGCCGCGTCATATTTCGTGTAATCGAGGGCATTGTGTCGCGATGGCGTTGCCATTCCGGCGCAGCCAACAATGAAGCTGGCGAGAGCCACGCAGAGAACGAGACGAATGAGCGAAGCTTTCATGTTGGCCGAATCGGTGGCTCCGGCGGAAAGGCTTCCAGCAAGTCGCGGAATTTTGCATTGTCCGGACGCTTGCGAATTTCGTCCAACCCACGTTTGAACGCTTCGCCCAACACGGATGGCGGAAATGTGTTCGGAAGGTATCCGGCGGGCGGCGGCGTTTGTTTTAAATAATCACCGAGTGGCGGCGCTGCGGGCGGTGAGCCGGACCGGGGCTGGTCCAAATTCAATACTTCATAAACACTCGCAACTTCTCGCCCATCGACATTTGCCGAGTAGCCGCTGCCATGGCCAAATTTTTGCCCTAAAAACTTTAAGACAGAAGTGTGGTCCAAGCGTTTGTCGCAGATCGTTCCCGGCGTAAGGAAGGGAGAAACGATCAACGCTGGAACGCGCACGCCTAGATTCGTAAAACCATGGTTGTCCACTGTGTCTTTCGGCGGGTCAGTTCGGACAGCAGGCGGCGATACGTGATCAAAAAAGCCGCCATGCTCATCATAATTTATGATCATCACTGTGCCGTCCCAGTTCGGGTTCGCTCTGATGCCTCGATAAACTTCGTCTAGAAACTGTTGCCCGCCTATCACGGAGGAAGGTGCATGGTCGTCGCGGCTCACATCGTGATGCGGACCGTCTGTATACCAAGGTTCAATGAAAATAACTTTTGGAAATTCAGAGGGGCTTTCGTCTCTGACATCATCCCACAAATCTGCCAATGGCTTAAACCGCGGGCCGAGGATTCGCGGGATTTGATCGAGCATCATCGCGAAAAAAGGAAGGCCTTCATGATAAACGCGCCAATTCACACCGTGAGCGTCGAGCCAATCGTAAACGAGCGTGTGACTTGGTAGCGGAAAAGCGTTGTGCGCAATTCGTGAATATCCCGCCATCGACATCAGGCGATTCGCCTGCGTTCCGGCAGGCAAAGATGAAAACCAGTGGTCACATATTGCAAAATTCTTCGCCAAAAAGTCAGTTACGGGTATGGACTCGCCGGTAAAATATCCCATTACGACCGCGGACTCTGGCGTGTTGATCTTCGGCTTTGCTGTCGCATTAGCGTAGCTTTGAACGAAACCGTTCATTGGAAATACTCCGCGCTCATCCGGGTAGCCCATTTGGCGCGCGATGTCTGTGTATTCGTGCGGCGGGTCAGCGGGCATTTTGTGAAACGGGTCCGTCTGATGAAATGGAGGGTATGCTTTGCCATTATAGGTGTTCGTCGTTCGCTGCACCCAATCAGAGTCCTCGGCCTTCACGCCTTCCACGTTCTCCCAACCTTTTGTGCGCCGCAGATAGCCGAGCATGTGATCAAAGGACCGATTCTCCATCATGACGACCACAATCGTTTTGATTAGATCAAGGTTTGGCGTCGGCATTGTCGTTCAAGCGAAGCAGGTAAGATATTTCGCAGGTTGTTCGGGAAAGCAATTCCCGCTTGTCGCGATCAGTTCATCCCAGTCGCCCGAAAGCATTTTACTCGTGCAGCAGAGTGGCAGGGAATCCGGGTTACAGCACAATCATTCCGACGCTATGCACTTTCCTACGGTCGAAGGCGGTGCTAACTTTTATGACGTGTTATTCGAGCATCGCGGCAAACGGCCAACTGTTCACGGGACCGCTTTTGTCGCGCCAACCGCAGTCGTGTGCGGCGACGTTACGATCGGTCCAAATTCGCACGTGACGTTCGGCGCCGTCCTCATCGCCCAAGGCAATCCGATTGTGGTCGGCACTCAGTCCATCATCGGAGAGAACGCCGTCATTCGCGCGACCGCCCAATATCCGGTGCGCATTGGTAATTACGTGCGGGTCGGCCCAAATGCAGCGTTGTATGGCTGCACTTTGGAGGATGAGGTTTTCCTCGCTACCGGAGTCACAATTTTTCAGGGCGCACGAATTGGTAAACAGGCGGAAGTGCGAATCAACGGCGTTGTCCACGTCAAGAGTGTCTTGCCGGAAAAGGCCACGGTTCCGATCAACTGGATCGCAGTTGGCGACCCGGCCGTGATTCTTGCGCCAAACGAACACGAAAAAATTTGGGCGATTCAAAAGCCACTTAATTTTCCCATGGAAGCGTATGGCGTGGAACGTGCGCCGGACGGCAACGTCGACATGAAGGAAATTACACGACGCTTGGCGGAGAGCGCCGCGCAACATCGAAGCGACAAAGCGTTGTAATCGGGTGCCCGATGATCGTTTTCGGTTTGTGGTGTCATGCTGGATTTTGCACCCGACTACATGCTTTCCCGAAAGCCCGCTAGCCTCGTAGCAAATTGCCGCCCCGCTGTATGAAGGCACTGCAATCAGGAGTGCAAAGTTAAATTGAATCAAGATCGCAGGGTTGCAAGGTCGCAATTAAGCGTCGGCGGTGTTTTGTCTTGACAAATATCGTCGAGCTATTAAAAAAGTTCAGGTCTAGGAGACCATATCTCTTACGAGAAAGACTTATTCCAAAACTCCCACCATAAACGCTTCGCCCCGATTTTCCCTACGACTCGCGCCAACTCTTGGTGTTGCCGCTGTATTTATCCTCTTTGTTACCGCTCAGCTTACTTACGCCACTCCAGGCGATCTATACGAGTCGGACGCTGACAGCGGTCACATCTACGAATTTACTCCCGGTGGCACCCGGAGCACCTTCGCCTCCGGACTAAGTGATCCTTTTGGACTGGCCTTTAACAGCGCGGGCAACCTCTTTGAGGCAGACGTTGGCAGCGGCAACATCTTCGAATTTACTCCCGGTGGAACGCGGAGCACCTTCGCTTCCGGACTAAGTAACCCTATAGGACTGGCCTTTAACAGCGCGGGCAACCTCTTTGAGGCAGACGAAAACAGCGGTAACATCTACGAATTTACTCCCGGTGGCACCCGGAGCACCTTCGCCTCCGGACTAAGTGATCCTTTTGGACTGGCCTTTAACAGCGTAGGCAACCTCTTTGAGGCAGACTCTGCTAGCGGTCACATCTACGAATTTACTCCCGGTGGCACCCGGAGCACCTTCGCTTCCGGACTGCGTGCTCCTTTTGGACTGGCCTTTAACAGCGCGGGCAACCTCTTTGAGGTAGACGCTGGCAGCGGCAGCATCTACGAATTTACTCCCGGTGGCACCCGGAGCACCTTCGCCTCCGGACTAACTGATCCTATAGGACTGGCCTTTAACAGCGCGGGCAACCTCTTTGAGGCAGACGGTAACAGCGGTCACATCTACGAATTTACTCCCGGTGGCACCCGGAGCACCTTCGCCTCCGGACTAGATGATCCGACATTCCTAGCCTTCGAGCCTGTGCCGGAAGGGTCAACCCTTGCTCTCCTCGCCGTGGGCGCGCTGGGGCTGGGATTAGTGTGGGTGCGCAGGATGGTAAAGGCTTAGCTGCCTTTCATCCACAACTACCGAGTTCACACACTCCTTTTTTGTCCCTCGCGTTCAGCGGGCAGCTATTCTCTCACAGAATCGGGACTCGCCGATCTACTGCGGAGACCGACGTGGCTGCTTCCGTTTTTCCGTCATTTCCGCTGCGACTCACTTGTTGCAGTGCTGCCCTGAATCCCAAAGCCCCTGAAGCCCTGAAATCTGTTGCCTTGGAGCATTGAATCCTTGAATCACCTGAATGCCTGAATCATTGAATCCCTGAATCAGCGCTGCGAGTGTAGCAATGATTCGACTCTTCACTGTTTTCACGAAGCCACAGGAGCCCCAAATCACACAAGGGTCCACGCTGACGGGAGAAACTTTTACATCAGCGTGGCAGACCCGAGGGGCAAAGTGCTATCCCGTTGCACGAAAGCCCTGTAAGCCTCGTAGCAGGGCAGCAATGCGGCAGCGACGAAAAGACCGTAGGGAAGCTGTGTAAAAGGGCCGTGGCGGGCAGGCGGACAGGCTATTTATCCATTTTTTGCATTCGCTCTCAAAAGTCGCTCTATTGCACGCCGCATTTCGCGCTCGGGGTCTCGCGGATAATCGGCTACATTCAAAAATGCGGCTGCGCCCAGTGCTTGACAAGCCAAGTCTATAGCCTCCCAAGCTACAGGATCATCGAGAACGTGAGTTCTGATCCGGGCGCACACAAACGGCGTTCGTGCCCACTCTGGCTTGGACTTCACTAGTCGAAGAAGGTCAAACATCCGAGAATCGTCAAACACGATAGTGCAAAGTATCATGTCGAAAGTTTGCGCACCAAGGTATCGCGTGACCTGCCCCACCGTCGCCGCAGAAGTGAGGTCGTGACCCGCAAGCATTCGTTCAGCGATCGCTCGCGGCTGCGGAGAAGCAGCTATCAGGATGCGCGCCATAATGTCTGCCTAACATGTGATTATGCCGTTTTTTTTCGGCTTATCCAGCGCATTAGCCTACAAAAGCCGCAACTGTTCAACAAAATTACACATGGCTCCCTTTCCCCCGATTTCCCGAAGCCCAAGGAGCCCCAAGTCACTTGGGATGCAAGGAAGCGCCGTAGTAGGGCTCTAATTCGGAAGGGCCAAAAAGGCATATGGAAGAAGCGTAAAAAGGTCGCAGTGGGGCCTACAAGAGACGCGTTTGCCATCGTGCCGCACTTCATCGCTTTTTCACTGTTTTCACGGTAGCCCAAGCCAGCAATTCCAAGCCTCCCGCTTGCATGGGGAAGGCCGTGGCAACGAGTCAATGAGCAAGTCGTGCAGGGCTGCGGAATTGCCTTCGCATTTTTCCCCGGAGGCGTCAGCGGAAAGCATGAGAGCCTTGCACCGAGTCAAACGAGGCTGGCGGGGTGATTAGGGTGATCATTTCTTCACTTTTGCCCCTGTTATGCTCGAAAGGTAAGTTAGAAAGTAAACAGTATAAAAACTGCCCAAATGATCACCTTAATCACCCTTTGGGCTCGGAGCGGGATGGGGATGGGTGTGGGAAGGGGCTCATTTGTTCCGATAGGCGGCGGAGTCTTTCATGCTGATTCCGACCCAAATCTTGCTTCCGTGCAGCGTTCGATCATGGACGTTGGGAATCCGTTTGACCCGTTCGGTCACAGCGCGAGGGGATGGACTCCATTTGTAGCCTTGAGACTGCATCCAGTCCTTGAAGTTCGATGACAGAGCGCCTTTGCGAATCTCGCCTTCCATAACACATTCGCTGGCGATGAACTGCATGATCAAATCTTCTTCTTCGCGATACTCCCGAGTGGCGCTTACGACGCTGGCTGGCGGTTTGAGGCTGCCAAGTTTCTGCCATTGAGCGCAGCCTTCCAGCGCCCAATTGAGGATGCCGCTGCGCTCGATCCAGAGGCGTTCTACGATTCCTCTGTCTCGTTTGGATTCCTCTATTTGCACAGTGAACGGCACCAAGTGCAACCGTCTCCAAATGCCCACATCGGTTCCGGCGACGACTGGTTTGTGGTTTCCGTAAAGGAACAGCTTGTGGGTCGGTTTGAAGTTGAAGGCTTCGCAATACAGCTTTCGGGCGTAGATAGTATCGCCGCCAGTCAGGTCTTTGATACGGTTTTCGGCCAAGCGACTGTGCTCCGGCATTTCCGCGCCGACCACGAACCGCTTTTCCGGAAGGTTGGCGAAGGCGTTGTCTTTGTTCTCGTCAGATTTGGACTCCAAGAACATGCTCGCGTTGGTGTGCCAGTGGTAATCGCCAAGCAGATGCTCGATTGTCTCGATGAAGGTGCTTTTGCCGTTCTGCCCGGTGCCATAGAAAAAGAACAACACTTGTTCAGTCGTTAGTCCAGTGAGGGCATAACCGATGGCGCGCTGCACGAAATCACGGACTTCCTTGTCGGGTAGCACTTGTTCCAGAAACTCAAGCCACATCGGACATTCGGCTTGCGGGTCATACGCAACTGCGCATGTCTTGATGATCATGTCGTCGCGCCTCATTGGTCGGAACGAATTGTCTTTTAACTCGATGACTCCATTCTGCACGCCTAACAACATCGGATTGGAATCGAAATCCCATGGCACCGCCATGATTTCAGAAAACGACTTCAACCACCCGATCATCGAGATACACGCATCACGACTAAACGCCTTTCGAGCGATGGCTTGCGCAGCGTCCCGTGGTGGACCGGCGGGATAGTCGTTAGCTTCTGCCATCAGATCGTCGGCAAATTCCGCAGCTTCTTGCATGATGGCGCTGCCGTCCCTGCCGCTTGCGTCAATCCGCCAACCATCATCGCGCCATATCACCCACTGTTTGTAGACGACGATGTAGCGCGCGTTTCTATGGAGCCACTCGGCAAAGCAGCGGGCGCGGTCGAGATCGGTGTTGGGTAGTCCCTGCGCGGGGAGCGGCGGCGGGGGTGGCGCGTTTTTTGGGGGCGGGAGCGGACTTGGTGTTTGAGGCGCTGCACTTGGCCCTGTTTGCGGCTGTTGGGACGCCGGTTGAAATCCGAGTGGGGTTGTCGGCGTGGCTGTCGGCGGCGAAACGGGAGATGTTGTCGGACTTGTATTCATCGTCTCGCTCCCACTTCTTCGACTTCATAACGCGCGAGCGCCGCTTCGACTCGTGGCCAAATGAACCGCGTCATGCGCGGGCTAAGGGCCAATCGAGGGATTTTCTTTTGCGCGACCCAATTGTCGATGGTCCGCAGAGACACACTTAGTTTGGCTGCAAGTGCTTGCTTTGTGAGATAATGCTTGGGCACTGACGGGGTGCCTTCGCTAGTATTATTGAGTGCGGATGGTTTAGAAGTTCCGCCAACTTCATCTGACTTACGTATGACTGACATTTTTCGGCTCCGTGTAAAAACTTCGTTCACCGCGCCGCTCTCTTTGCAGAGAACGACCGCGATGTTCGTTGCTTCTCACGGGGCCGGAGATTAGTTCAGCTTACCGCGTGTCATGCCGCCACTCGGCGGCTTCGTCAACATTTTACAGACTATTAGAACTCTGGAATCGCCGGGCCAATCTCACAGCGCCTTTCTGGCGATTCCTCACGGTCTTTCTTGCCAACTGATTTCTCAGCGACCGTCTTTCAGGCCCTATTATTAGTGTCTCACGAATGCCCCGAATCGTCCAGCAGGAAGTTGTAAAGATGCGTAAATTTCCATAACAACAATATTGAACAATTGGAGATTTTGGTTGGCCTTTTTTCCCGCTTTTTGCTGTTTTGAGGCAAGGCCGGGTCAACACGCTGTGGCAGCTTCGGTTGTGTTCATGCGAACATAACGTATATTTCAGAGGTATGACGCTCGGTCAAGCAATACAAGCCTATTCCGTCGCGGGACTGGATGCTTCCGCGTTCATGGCGGAAGAAGAGGCTTTTGAGACATGCTTATCCTTCCTAGAAGGCGTAGAGAAAACCAAGGCGCAGAATAAGCGGCACGACAGTTACGGTTACAAGCACATTATTGAAAATCCTGCCGGGCGCTTTGGCATTCCCCGTTGGCCCCGGTGCTACAGCACCTATATCCCCGAAGGTATATTTATCCTCGCGGCACTTGCGTCAGGTTTCACCATGAACCAACCGGGACGCCTGCCCACGGCCACCTTTAATATTTCAGAGCGTAGTTTAAGGGAGCGAGCGAAGGATTTCGCAAAGCAATACGCGAAGCCTGAATGCACATCTACGAAGTCAGACTCCGGAATGACGAGCGGGGATTCGATCTAGTCTCAGAAGCCCTGCCGTTTGGTCGATGCTGATGCATCGATTCCCAATCGACCCATTCCACACTCGGTAGTCAATGAAAGCTTTTAGGGCGACATAAGGGCGACACGCTCTAACATGAGCGACAAAAAAGAGGCTGTTCTAGCGTCATTTTACCTATGAATCGCGCCCGTGAAGATTCGAACTTCAAACCTTCTGATCCGTAGTCAGATGCTCTATCCAGTTGAGCTACGGGCGCCGGAAGGATGCTAACTATGTTGAACAAGCCTTGGCCGTCAACCTTCGCACAGAGCGGCAGAAAACGCTCAACGCTCAACATTCAACATTCGATCTAGAGAAGGTCTCAGAGTTCAATGTTGAGCGTTGAAAGTTGGACGTCGGGCATTTGTTTTTGTATTTCATTGTCGCGTGACGGTTTTCCTCGGCTGCGGGTTTGCGGCAAAATATCGCGATGGCGGCGGCAACTTTTCTGTACCGCTGCAATGGATGCTCGGACTGCGCAGATTAAAACTCGACGCCATTTGGCTGGAGTTGCTACCGACAATAAACGATCCGCGTGCCGATCAAGGCAACATCGACAATTTCCAGCGAAGGCTGCGTGAACACGGGCTCGGCGGCCGTTATTCTTTGCTTTTTCAAAAATCTGCGAGCGATGCGCACGATCTCAACGAGATGCGTTGCATCGGCATTTCAAGACGGGAATTGATCGATCGTCTGGCGGGTCCAAATGCGCTTCTCAATCTCAGTTATTCGATTCATCCGCCGCTGCTGCTGCAATTCGAGCGGCGAATTTTTTGCGATCTCGATC
>JBAQJG010000494.1:0-7381 GCA_049300145.1 Chthoniobacterales bacterium
CAGCCGAAGCGATGCGCATTCGCGCCGATGAATTGCCAATGCGCGCGGATCGCTGCGCCCAAGGTTTCGTTATGCAGGGCAAGCGAGATTTGGACGGAGCAAAAAGCAATGATCAAACTGCTCATAAGCACGCGCTCCAGCGGCAGGTAATCGAGCACATGAGGAATATTCATGAAGTAGGCGAGCAGCAGCGGCATCCGCACGATCAACGTGCTCACGAGCACGACGATGCCGGCCCACTTCAAGACATAACTGAAGCGGCGGATAGCGAAGCGGCAGAGCTCGCCTTCTTCAAAACTCACGCCCTTCACCCACGTCAGGCAAACGCTGATCAAATAAACCTGAATATAAACGCCGAAGAGATATTCGAAGATGAAGGCCACGGCATCCACTGTGGCGGAAATTTGCAGCAACCCCGCGGCCGGCACCACGCCGCCCCACTCTGGTAACCGCCAAAACACGATCGGTTTGAAGAGCGACGCCAACGCGCTGAGGAGCAGGATCAAGTAAATGAAATAACTCCGGAAACGATATCGTTTCCGTAAAGCGCGCAGCAACGCGCCATGCAGGCCACGCCAGTTGACGACCATGAGCACGGCGGCAACCACGGAAAGCGGATAAGTGGTCGTCGCGTTATCGAAAATTCCCGCGACACCTTCGAGCGCGGGCAACGGCGTCTCGCGCCAGACCTCCGCCAGTCTCGGCCAATACCAGCTCGGCAGCGACGTGACTTGGTTTAGATCGAGAGCTGTCGAGTTCTGAATGGGAGTGAAGGTGGCAAATTGAAAAACGGAGTAGGCAAAACCGAGCAGGACAAACGTCAGCCAGATACGTTTGAAGCGGGCAATGCACCGAAATCCATCGCGCAGCGCCTCGCGCACCGGATTGAAAAGCATCACGACCGCGTATCCGCCGCCAAGTCCGAGGAGCGGATACACTCGCGGCAAACTGGAGAGCATGAGCCAGGAGAATGGCTAACGAATCAATCCCCAGTGCCAACTGAACGGCCAGTAAACAAGCAGACCGCGCCCGACCAGATTCTCCTCCGGTACCGGCCCCCAGTAGCGGCTGTCATAGCTGTTGTAACTGTTGTCGCCCATCGCGAAATAACCATGCTCCGGCACAACGAATGAACGAGTTGGCTCCGCCAAATAATCGCGGCCCAGGGCATAGCCGCGATAGGGTAACTTCGCCGCCATGACGCGGGCGAAACCAAAACCTTCCGCGATTTTTCCATTGATATAAAGCCGGGGCGGATCAATCCGCAGCGTGTCCCCGGGCAACCCAGCCAGGCGCTTGATGTAGAAAGGGGCGCCTGTTTCCGGATCTTCGCGAATCCCCAAGATATGATTCGTGCGGAAAACAAATACGTCGCCCCGGTGTGGCTTGACGAAGTTGTAACTAAGTTTATCGACAAAGACCTGATCGCCCGTGTCCACCGCGCCCCGGGCGATAATCTCATCGCGCCGGCAAACCCGTTCCGGGAAAACGTTGAAATCGTGAATGAGGGTTTCCGGCGGAGCGTAAACGAGAAACTTTTGATGCTGACAGATGAGACGCGAGAAGGTGAAAAAGAAGAGAAGTTTCTTCTGCTCGATTTGCAGGATCTGATCATCCTGATGCGACACGACGTCAATGTAATTGCGACCGAGCACAATGAACTCGCCGATTTGCCGCAGAATGTTCGGCGCTGGTGCCGTGCTGGGATGGCCGATGATTCCGTTTAGGGTTGGTTGCATTGAGCCGGTCGGAATCTTGAATGGTTGCAAAAAATATGAGCGGATGCCGACCGCGACGACGATCGCGACCAAAATCACCTCGCAATTCTCCCGCCAGTGCGACTCCCAAGTCACTGGCGCGAGCTTGTGTAATTTTTCGTCGAGTGCTTCGGCTTCGCTTTGGATGCGATTGTGATCGCGCTTCCGTAACGCCGCTTGCAGGTTTTGCGTGGCTGCGGCCAGTTCTTGCCTTGTCGATGGACCGAGCAGATCGTTTTTGTAGCGCAAGTACTTTTGCGCATGACGCAAGAGCAGTCTGCTATGTTTGATGTAGCGGGGCGTAAACATGTACTAAGACGGACAATTACTTGTCGCAATGACGAAATCCGAATGTCGAATGACAAAGGAATGACCAAGCTCGAATGAAGAAAAGCCTTCTTTAGCGACCGCCGCGAATTTTCGGGCTTTGTCATTTGTCATTGTTTCGTCATTCGTCATTCGTGCTTCGTCATTTAAATTCATTCGTTACTGCGCTTTCAATACCTCGATGAATGCTTCCTGCGGAATGTTGATCTTGCCGATGCTCTTCATGCGTTTTTTTCCTTCTTTTTGTTTCTCAAGCAATTTCCGCTTCCGCGTGATATCGCCGCCGTAGCATTTCGCGGTCACGTTTTTTCGCAAGGCGGAAACGCTTTCCCGCGCAATAATTTTTCCGCCGATCGCCGCCTGGATCGCGACTTGATAGAGCTGCCGCGGGATCACTTCTTTCAACTTCGATGCCAACTGGCGTCCCCTCGCCTCGGCGCGATCTTTGTGCACGATGGTCGAGAACGCATCGACCGGCTCGCCATTCACGAGCAGATCGAGCTTCACCAATTTTGCCGGACGATAACCGGTGTGTTCGTAATCCATCGAGCCGTAACCGCGCGTCATCGATTTAATCTTGTCGTTAAAATCGACCAAAATTTCGTTCAGCGGCAGCTCGCAATGTAACATCACTCGCCGTGTGTCGAGCGACTCCGTGTGATCCATTTGTCCGCGCTTCTCGAGAATGAGCTGCAGGATGTCGCCAATGTTTTCGTTCGGGCAAAGCACATACGCTGTCACAATCGGCTCGCGGATTTCTTTGATCATGCTCGGATCCGGCAGATGCGCGGGATTATCGATTAAAAGTGTATCGCCACGTGTCGTCGCCACTTCGTAAACCACGCTGGGCGAGGTGGCGATGATATCCATGTTGTACTCACGGCGCAGTCGCTCCTGGATGATTTCCATGTGCAGCAATCCAAGAAATCCGCAGCGAAAACCGAAGCCGAGCGCAACCGAACTCTCTGGCGTGTAGATGAACGCCGAATCGTTCAAGCGCAGCTTCCCGATCGCCGCCTTCAAATGCTCGAAGTCGCTGGTGTTGATCGGATAAATTCCGCTGAAGACCATCGGATGAATTTCCTGAAATCCAGGCAGCGGCGTGCGCGCCGGGTTGCGCTGATCGGTAATCGTATCGCCGATTTTTATGTCGGCCGTGCTTTTGATGTTGGCGATGAAATAACCGACGTCGCCCGCTTCCAGCCCCGGCTGGACGAACATTTTCGGCGTGAACACGCCCACTTCCTTGATCTCGTAGCGCGTATCGTTGCTCATCAATTTGATCGCGTGATTTACCTCCATCGTTCCGGAAACAACGCGCACGTAACCGACCACGCCGCGGTAAACATCGAACACCGAATCAAACACCAGAGCGCGCAATGTTTGGTCCGTCGGTTTTTGCGGCGGCGGAATTCGCTGCACAATCGCTTCCAAAATTTCCTCGATGCCTATTCCCATTTTCGCGCTGGCTTCGATCGCTTCCTCGGACGGGATGGCGAGAATCTCTTCCAATTGCCGATGGACGGCAGGCACGTCAGCATTTGGCAGATCGATTTTATTGATGATTGGCACGATCGTGAGTCCTTGTTTGTGCGCGAGGTGCACGTTCGCCACGGTTTGCGCTTCAACCCCCTGCGCTGCGTCCACCACCAACAATGCCCCTTCGCACGCCGCGAGACTTCGCGAAACTTCGTAGGCAAAATCGACATGCCCTGGCGTGTCGAGCAGGTTCAGCCGATACGTTTTGCCTGATTTGCTCGTGTAGCGCATCGTCACCGGATGTGCCTTGATCGTGATCCCGCGCTCACGCTCGAGATCCATGGAATCGAGCAATTGGTCCTGCTTGTCCCGTTCGTGGATCGTGCCCGTGGTCTCGAGCAACCGATCCGACAACGTCGTCTTGCCGTGATCGATGTGCGCGATGATGCAGAAATTGCGCGTCAACTCGATTGCCATGAAAGCCGCACTATGCGAGCAGAGCAGAAGTAGCACAAGCGTCTCGCTTGCGGTCGAAATTTCGCTACCCTGAGAATAAATATGGCCAAGCTAGTTATCAGTGGGGCTGCGCACGAGCTCGAGGAACTTAAAGGGAAACCAGCGGAATCGAGTGTAGCGCCTCTCAATTTTACAAACGCATCTCCATTCCCGCGCCGGAAACAAAAGAACGACCGGATTCGCACCGTCATTCTGGCCGCCGCGGCAGTTGCATTGCTCGTCTTTCTCGGCAGCATGATCGCGGTACTGATGATGCGGGCGCCGGTGCTTTGACCCGCATGAATTGTAGGGCGCTGATGTTTCGACTCCGCTCGATATGACAAACCAGAACAAGCGGCTTCTTCTTTTCGATATCGATGGCACGCTCATCCATTCGGGCGGCGCGGGCGTGCACGCGCTCAAATTGACGCTGGCGGAGCGCTTCGGCATCGCGGACGACCTGGACGACATCGAGATCGCGGGCATGACCGATTCAGGCATCGTCGTCAGCATCTTGAAGAAGCACAGGATTCCCGCGACCAGCGGAAACATCGCCGCGTTTCTCGATAGCTACGTGCATTTTCTCTCGCTCGAATTGCCGCGTCGCGAAGGAAAACTGCTTCCCGGCGTGCTCGAGTTGCTGGAGAAATTGAAATCGCGGCCGCATCTCGTGCTCGCGCTCCTCACCGGAAATGTTTCACGCGGCGCGCAATTGAAGCTCGAGCACTACGGCGTCTGGCATTTTTTCGAATTCGGAGCGTTTGCCGACGATCATCAGGATCGCAACCAGCTTGGGTCTTTTGCTGTGGCACGCGCTAGGGAAAAACATGGCCGCGAATTCTCCGCCACGGAGATCGACGTGATCGGTGACACGCCGCGCGACATCACTTGCGGCAAGGCCTTTGGCGCGCGCACCATCGCGGTCGCAACCGGCACTTGTAGCCGCGAGCAACTGGCAGAGCATCAGCCGGATTTTCTGATCAACGATCTTTCAGATGTCGATCGCGTGATCGATACGCTCGGATGGTGACTGATTGACGATTGGAGTGTGAATGAAAAAGTCCACACCAACCGCCGGCCCGCTGGCGGGCAAAGATCGTCCGAATGTACTGCCGCTCGAAGGCGAAATTGATTTGCACATCTCGCCCAATGTCACGGCATCGCTCAACATGATGATCGAGAAAAAGCCAAAACAGTTGATTGTCGACCTTTCTCGGGTGACCTACATCGACAGTTCAGGCCTCGCCGCCTTAATCGAGGGGATGCAAAATGTCGAAGAATACGGCGGCAAGTTCGCGCTCGCCGGTTTGCAGGAAACCATTCGCCCGATCTTCGAGATCGCGCGGCTCGATCAGGTGTTTCAGATTTTTCCGGACCTCGACGCGGCGCTCGCCGCGGCCTGAATCAAAACCTCCAACGCCTGTGTCACGCTCTTCGAAATATGGAATTGCGACGCCGATGGAATGACACTTGCTCAAATCGAAAAAGCAACATGTCCCTCCCTAAAGAAAAAAATGTTCTACCGCTGGCAGGCGAAATCGATCTGAACGTCTCGCCCCGGATAGCTTCGACTTTCAGCGAGATGATTCGCAAGAAGCCGAGCCGGCTCGTGGTCGATCTGTCGCGCGTCACTTACATCGACAGCTCGGGACTCGCGGTTTTGATTGGAGCTATGCAGGACGTCGAGGAGTACGGCGGGAAGTTCGCGCTCGCTGGTTTGCATGACAACGTCCGTTCAATTTTCGAAACCGCCCGGGTCGATCAGGTTTTTCTGACGTATCCTCACGTCGACGCAGCTCTGGCTGCCGATTGAAATAAGATTCCCAGCGTTCTCTCGACATTCCTCGAAATGTCGAATTGCGACGCGCGCTCGATGATTGTCGATCTTGCGGCTGAGCGCCGCGCGTCATCCGACCAAAGTTCGAGCGCGGCGCGAAGACCGTCCACATCATTTGCCAGATCGACCAGCGAGCCGTGAACGCTGTCTTCGATGATTTCGTTGAAACCGTTCGCGCGCGTGGTGATCACCGGCAGCCCGCAAGCAAGCGCTTCCAGACATGCATTTGAAAATGGATCGTAGATCGTGGGCAAAATGAAAATGTCCGCGGCCGCGTAAACCCGGCGAAGATCGACACGTTCTCCGAGAAACTGCGCGCGCGCCGATTTGTACTTTCGTTGATCGCCGCGACCGGCCACGAGCAAACGCACCCGGCGGTCCCGGCACTTTTCCGTGGCATCAATAGCGAAGGCCAATCCTTTTCGCTCCCATCCCGATCCGGCGAAGAGCACGGCGATATCTCCGCTGTCCAATTGCAGCCACGGACGCGCCTTCATCCGCACTTCGCCGTCGAAACGAAATTGTTCGAGCGGCACACCATTGCGGACGATGTCGATCTTGTCCGCGGGATAGCAGTAAAGATCGACAATCTCATTCTTGACCAATTGCGAATTGACGATAACGCGTCCCGCGCCTCGATCGGCGAGAAGTGATTTTTCGAGACGCAAGATATCGTGGTGTTTGCGACTAAATCGCCGGAAAAACTTTTCCAGCCGCGTTGCGAATTTCTCCCGACGCTCCAACCAGGCGCGATGGACGCCGTCCCCCGCGCGATAAACATCGCAGCGCCAAACGCGCTCCAGGCTCATCCAGACATCGCAGCGAATATTCGGCCGCAATTGTTCCACCTCGTCGGCGAACGCAATTGGCGACCCGAAACGCGAGAGCGTGATCGCCCCGAACGGCCACTCGTTCTGCGGCCAATTGTTCGTGGCGAATAACTGCGCGCTGTGTCCAGCATCGACAACTCCGCGCCCGAGTCGCTTCAAATAAGCTTCTGCGCCGCCGGTGCCGGAATATCCGCGGCGCACAAAGCCAATGGTGAGTCTTTCCTGCGACATCTGAGCCACTTACAACTTTACTTGCTAACGTTCCGCAGAATAGTTATAACCTAATGCCGGGTGAAACTCTAAACGCCCCTCCGCCGTCACGTTCCGCCTCGCTGGCGCGGCGCGTGTTGCCGACGCATTTGCTCTACTCCATCTTCGCTCGTATTGGCGGTTCCGGATTAGACACGGACGCGTTCGAGACGTTGCGCGCCTCACATCGCGGCGGATTTCTCGGAAAAGCAGTCGCCTATGATAACCGGCAAGAAGAGATTCCCGCGTCGCTGATCTATTCGCTACGCTGGCATCCAGTTCGTCTTATCTCGTTTCTCGACCGGCCTTATTATTATGGCGCAAAAAAGAAATATCTTGATTGGATCGCGTCGCGGCTTTTGACAAATGGGCACTACGATTTGTTTCACAGCTGGTCGGGCGACTGT